>JBIKHR010000024.1:0-15116 GCA_044362035.1 Polaromonas sp.
GCAGGCCGCGCAGTTGCTGGCGCAGGTGGCCGCGCAACAGGGCGCCACGCTGGTGGTGGCCAGTCATGACGCGCGCTTGCTGCAGTTTTTTGCGCAGGCCGGCCCGGTCAGTGTGCTGAATCTGGCGCTGCCTCAGGCTGCCGGGGTGGCCGCATGAAGACGCTGCGTTGGGCCTGGCAATTTTTGTGGTCCAGACCGCTGGCGGCTGCGCTGAACCTGCTGCTGCTGTCGCTCGGGCTGGCGTCCATCACGCTGGTGCTGCTGGTCAACCACCAGATTCAGCAAGCCTTTGCGCGGGACCTGGCCGGCATCGACGTGGTGGTGGGCGCCAAAGGCAGCCCGCTGCAACTCATTTTGTCGGGCGTGTTTCAGATCGACACGCCCACCGGCAATGTGCCGCTGGCCGATGTGCAGGCGCTGCAAGCCAACCCGCAGGTGGCCAAGCTGATACCCATCAGCATGGGTGACAGTTTCAAGGGCTACCGCATCATTGGCACCACGCCGGATTACGTGAGCCATTACGCCGGTGTGATGGCCAGCGGTGCACTGTGGCAGGCGCCCATGCAGGCGGTGCTGGGCGCCAAGGTGGCGCGCGACACCGGGCTGCGGGTGGGCGACAGCTTTGCCGGCAGCCACGGCCTGGGCGGCGGCGGTCATGCCCACGGCCAGACGCCCTACACCGTGACGGGCGTGCTGGCACCGGGCGGCTCGGTGATGGACCGCTTGATCCTGACGCCGACAGAGTCGGTCTGGCGCGTGCACGAAAAAGACACCGCGCTGGACGCCGCAGACCAGAAGATTCTGGAAGAAGAGCGCGAGGTCACGCTGGCGCTGATCCAGTACCGCAGCCCGCTGGCGGCGGTGACTTTTCCGCGCTTCATCAACACCACCACCGACATGCAGGCGGCCGCGCCGGCCGTCGAGATCTCGCGCTTGCTCGGGCTGATCGGCATTGGCGCCGATGTGCTGCGGGCTTTTGCCGGCGTGTTGTTGCTGACGGCCGGTGTGAGTGTGTTCATTGCCTTGTGGAGCGCGGTGCGCGAACGCCGCGCCGACCTGGCCTTGCTGCGCATGCTGGGCGCGGCGCCGCGCCAGCTGGCCGCTCTGTTATGGTGTGAAGCTGTCTGGCTGGCCCTGCTGGCCACGCTGCTGGGTCTGGCCATGGGCCAGGGGGTTGCCGCCCTGGTGGCGGTGGCGCTGGACGTTGACAAGTCGCTCTCGCTCAGCGCGCTGAGCTGGCCGCCGGCCTTGCTGGTGGTGCCGGCGCTGGCGCTGGGTGTGGCCGCGGCTTCGGCCCTGTTGCCCACCTGGGAGGCTTACCGGGTGAGTGTTCTGGAACTTCTTCAATCGAGGTGAATTGATGCTGTTTTTTTCTGTAAAAACTTTGCCGGCTTTTTCTTTGGCTTTGGCGCTGAGTGCCGTGCTGTCAGTGGCGCACGCCCAGCACAGCGACAAGGAAATCAAGGAAGATGTGCTGCGCCACCGCGCCATGGCGGCCGCCCACGAGGCTTCGGCAAAATGTCTGGAGTCGGGTAAAAAACCCGACGTTTGCCTGGCGCAGTTGCAGGCCGCTTGCAAGGGCCTGGCCGTTGGCAAATACTGCGGCATGAAGCACGCACACTGAAGCCAGCGTTGCACCCGACTATGGACCAAGCCGAACAAGGACTCAAACGCATGAACCCGACCCACTCTCGTTGTGCTGTTCAAACGCTGGCCGCACGGCCGCTGCCCCGCGGCCTGGCTGTACTCGGCCTGGCGGCTTGTCTGGTGGCGCCGCTGTGGGCCCAGACGGCACCCATGTTGCCGGGCAGCATCGATTTGCCGGCCGGCAAGGGCGCCGGCGTGCACGGCGCCAACAGCCCGATTGCGCCGCTGGTGCCGCGCGCCGATGTGTTGCCCTGGTCGGTGCTGGCCGATGTGAAAACCCAGGTGGTGAAAAAGCGCAGCCTGCCGGTGTTCAATGCCAGCCAACTGGGGCTGAACGACAAGACGCAGCGGCTGCAGGGTTTCATGATGCCGGTCGAACCGGGTGAAAAGCACACCCGCATGCTGCTCTCGGCGGTGCCACTGTCCTGCAATTTCTGCCTGCCGGGCGGTCCCGAAAGCATGATGGAAGTGCGCCTGAAGACGCCCGTCAAATACAGCCAGGACGCCGTGGTGGTGGAGGGCCGTCTGATGGTGCTCAAGGACGACCCTTACGGCCTGTATTACCGGCTGGTCGATGCTGTCACGGTGAAGTGAGGCCGGCGCTTCTTAATCCTTGTCGCCCTGGATCTGCCGCCACAGGGCCAGCTCGCTGGCGGTCAGCCGGTCGGATTGCCGGGCAAGGTCTTCAAACTTCTGACGGTCCGTCAGGATGCCCAGTTGCCGGATCTGGCTGACCAGTGACTTGAAGTGCTCCACCGCGTGCTCGGGCTTGGTCGCAATCTTGTGAATCGGCAGCGCCGAGACGTCTTCCATCAGCACGCGTTCGCGCCGGGCTTTTTCAATCAGCTGGTCAATGTCTTGCTGCGTCAGGTGCAGGCGCTTGGCCTCACGCTGCACCAGGTCGATTTCATTTTCAGACAGCTTGCCGTCTTCCAGCATTTCATAGAGCTGGTTGCGCAGGCCTTCTCGCTCGATGCGCAGTTGGTCGGTGAAGGCCGATGACAGCAGCGCCGCCGGAATGGCAAAGATGCCGATGCCCATCAAGGCCAGGATGATGGTCATGATCCGGCCCATCGGGGTGACCGGCGAAATGTCGCCATAGCCCACCGATGCCAGCGTGATCACGGCCCAGTAGATGGACTGCGGAATGTTCTCGAACTTCTCGGGCTGGGCTTCGTGCTCGAACAGATAGCCCAGGCTGGCCGTCAGCACCACCAGCAGCAGCATGATGAAGATGGATGCGCTCATGATTGGCCATTCGCGGGCAATCACCTTGGTGAGCGTGGCCGTGGCGCCCGTGTAGCGCGTCAACTTGAGCAGCCGCATCAGCCTGAACACCCGCAAAAAGCGCAGGTCAAACAGGTGTTGAAAAAAGGCTTCCAGGAAAAACGGCAGGATGGCCAGCAGGTCCACCAGCATGGACGGCGACTTGGCCTGCCGCAGTCGGCCGCTCAGGGCTTTTTGAAAGCCGGGCTGCTCAACGCAGCAATACAGGCGGGTGCAGTATTCGAGCGAAAAAATGGCCACTGCAATAGCGTCCAGCACGATGAACTCGAGGTGCATCACGTGGCTGATGCTTTGCACCGACTCCAGAATGACGGCGGCCACTGAGACCAGCACCCAGACCATGATGAAGGAGTCAAACAGGCCGTGCAGTGTGCCGCCGAACTCGCTGGGGTAGACCAGCGCGTGCATCTTTTGGCGGAAAGTTCGGCCCTGGTTGAGTCGGGTGAACTCCTGCCAGGCGGGTGCCAGCACGCGAAACAGCTTGAGGATACGCAGCAGCCGCAAAAAGCGCAGCACGCGCAAGTCCACCGGAACGAAGGCCTGCAGGTAAAAGGGCGCGATCGCCAGAAGGTCGATCACGGCAAACGGGCTGCGGATGTAGCGCAGGCGCGGCCGACTACTGCCCTGAAACTCGGGGTCTTCAGGCGCCAGATAAAGGCGCAGCAGGTATTCGACAGTAAATATGCCGACTGAAAACACGTCAAACAGATGAAACCACTGCTGGTAAGGCACATACACGGCCGGCAGGTGCTCAAACAGCAGCGCCAGCAGGTTGGCAACAATGAGCAGACCGACCCAGCGGTCTACACCTTTGTGATAGTTGCCGGCGATTTTCGGGTCCAGCAGCCAGGCGTAAAGCCATTGGCGCAGCGGCAGGTCAGAGGCGATGTGCGCTCGTGCCTCGCCAGGCTGGAGCTTCACAATCTTTGCCTCGCCCTTCGCGTCGTTGCGGTTGTTGGAGTTGCCTTGCATCAGAAAGTCACCTCCGTCGAGCGGCCGGCGTAGGCGCCTTCGTCACAGGCACTCACGCGCAGCTGCATTTTTTGCTCGATGGTGTCTTGCCCGTTCAGCGGCGATGCGTAAAAGGGCACGGCCGAGCCCGGCGGCATGGGCGTCAGCTTTTCAATGACCAGCGCACCGGCCAGCGCTTTTTTGCCCGGCTCGCACTTGGCTGCAAAGACCGGCGGCGCCAGGGTGAAGGGGTTGCGCAGTCGGGCCAGAGGGCCGTCGGCTTCGCGCAATTGGCTCAGGCAGTCTGCCCAGGTGTTGCCCGGCTGGTTGGCGTTTTTGCCACCGGCGCAGCCGGTGGGTTCGAAGTCGTTTTTAAACCGTTCTACGCCCGCCTGCCCCAGCCACTGGACCCAGGCCTCGGCGTTTTTCTTGGTGACTTCGTTTTTCTGGCCTTGCGTGTAGGCCATGCGCCCGACGGCGGCAACGCCAATCAGCAACACAAGCAGAAAGCCCATAAAAAGCTTGTCGGTGCGCGTGGGGCCGGGTGAGGGTGGGGGCTGCAGGACGGCGGTGTCTGAGGACATGAATAGACCTTTGAACCTGGTGGCGGGTACCGGCGGGCGTGCGTATGAGGTTAACTCAACTGTCAGCCCCGTCGATGGAGGCGCTCCAGCGGCTGTCCCAGCCTTTGTCCATGCTGCGGCGGTCGCGCTTGGTGGGGCGGCCGTGCTCTATGCTTTGCGCCGGCTCGCTGTGCAGCCGGCGCTGCTCGGCGGCCAGCAGGCGCTTGGCCAGGCTGTCGGCGCTTTCTTCATACAGCGCTTGCGCCGCCGGGGCAGGGCCGCGCTGCATGCTCAGGCCCAAGACCTGCACCTCGCGCAGCACCGGTCCCTGGCGCAGGGCCAGGGTGTCGCCGGGCTTGATGTCGTGCGAGGGCTTCACCGCATGGCCGTTGAGCTGCACCCGGCCTTTGTCGAGTTCTTCAGCTGCCAGCGAGCGCGTTTTGTAAAAGCGTGCCGCCCACAGCCATTTGTCGATGCGCATGGTGTTCAGCGGCACGGCCATGGGGGGAGGGCTAGCGTTTTTGGCGCCAGCGGCGCACCAGTGCCGGTGCCACCAGCAGCAGCACCGAAATGGCCAGCAGGCTGCCCGACAGCGGCCGGGTGACAAAGGTAGACCACTCACCCATGCTGATGGTCAGGGCCTGGCGCATGGATTGTTCTGCCATGGGGGCGAGGATCAGGCCGACGATCAGCGGCGCGGCCGGAAAGTCAAAGCGCCGCATCGCAAAGCCGATCAGGCCGAAGAAGTAAAGCAGGCCGACGTTGAACACCGAGTTGCCCGCGCCGTAAACGCCGGCCGTCGAGATGATGATGATGCCGGCGTAAAGCCAGGGCGGCGGAATCTTCAGCAGCTTGACCCACAGCCCGACCAGCGGCAGGTTGAGCACCAGCAGGATGACGTTGCCGATGTAGAGGCTGGCGATCAGTGTCCAGACCAGGCCGCCTTGCTGGGTGAACAGCGTCGGGCCGGTCTGAATGCCGTAGCCCTGAAAGGCCGACAACATGATGGCGGCCGTGGCCGATGTCGGTATGCCCAGGGTGAGCAGCGGCATCAGCACGCCGGCAGCGGCAGCGTTGTTGGCGGCCTCGGGGCCGGCCACGCCTTCAATGGCGCCTTGGCCAAATTCTTCGGGGTGCTTGCTGAGTTTTTTCTCTGTGTAGTAAGACAGCAGGGTGGGTAGCTCCGCGCCGCCTGCCGGCATGGCCCCGATGGGAAAACCAAACAGCGCGCCGCGCAGCCAGGCTTTCCAGGAGCGGCTCCAGTCCTGGGCGCTGAGCCACAGGCTGCCGGTGACTTTCATCACTTCGCCGGCCTTGGTTTCTTTGCCCTGCCAGGCCAGGTAAAGCGCTTCGCCCACGGCAAACAGGCCAACGGCAGCGATGGTGACTTCAATGCCGTCCAGCATTTCGGTCTGGCCGAAGGTAAAGCGTGGCTGGCCGGTTTGCAGGTCCACGCCGACCAGACCAAACAGCAGGCCGGCCGTCAGGCTGGCAATGCCGCGCAGCACCGAATTGCCCAGCACCGCCGAGACGGCCACCAGCGACAGGATCATCAGGCTGAAGTATTCGGCCGGGCCAAAGGCCAGCGCGGCTTCAACCACCCAGGGCGCGACAAAGGTCAGGGCCAGGGTGCCGATGGTGCCGGCCACAAAGCTGCCGATGGCGGCTGTCGCCAGGGCCGGGCCGGCGCGTCCGCGGCGGGCCATTTTGTTGCCCTCCAGTGCCGTCACCACAGAGGCTGACTCGCCGGGTGTGTTGAGCAGAATGGAGGTGGTCGAGCCGCCGTAGGCTGCGCCGTAATAAATGCCCGCAAACATGACAAACATGCCTGTGGCCGGCACGTGGTAGGTCAGCGGCAGCAGCAGGGCAATGGTCAGGGCCGGGCCAATGCCGGGCAGCACGCCGACCAGGGTGCCGACAAAGCAACCGATGAAGCCGTACATCAGCGTCATGGGCTGAAGGGCATTGGCAAAGCCGCCCATCAGGGAATCAAAAGCATTCATGGGGAAACTTTCAGTCGGCCGGTCACAAGGGCCAGGCCACCGCGGGACCGAGCCCGACGCCCAGAACCTGGGCAAACAAAATCCAGAAAATCAGGGCAATGCTGCCGCACACCAGGGCCGAGCGCCAGCCCAGGCGCTCGTCAAAGGCGCGTGCCACACCCATGCCGCACAAAGTAGCCGGAATGACAAAACCCAGCGGCACCGCCAGCAGGACGAAGGCTGCACCGCCCCCCAGCAGCATCAGCATGCGCCGGTTAGCGCCGGGCAGGGGCTGCCCGTCGTCACCCAGCACGGCGTCCACCTGACGGCCGCGCCAGGCGCTCACGCCGTACAGCACCGCGATCACCAGCAAGAACCCCACCACCACCGCAGGGGTGAGGATGGGGCCCACGGGCATCTGGATCGGTGACTCGGGAATGAGCGTGACCTGCCAGGCACCGACCAGCCCCAGCGTCAGAAGGCAAAGGGCCAGTCGGAAAGGCGTCATGCCAGACCCAGGTCTTTCAGCACGGTTTCGGTATCGGCGATGTCTTTGTTGATCTCACGCTCGAAAGGCAGTTCGGCCAGGAACACGCCGGTCCATTTGCGCGTGACCAGCTCTTGCTGCCAGGCGGCGGACTGGTTCAACTTGCTCATCAGCTCGAACAACTTGTCGCGTTGTGCCTGAGTGACGCCGGGGGCGGCAAACACACCACGCCAGTTGGCCACAGCCACGTTCAGGCCGAGTTCGCGCAGGGTGGGCACGTTGACGCCGGGGATACGGACATTACCGGAGACGGCCAGCGGAATCATGCGACCGGCCTTGATCTGGTCTTCGAACTCGGAGTAGCCCGAAATACCGGCGGAGACCTGGTTGCCCAGGATGGCGGCATTGGCCGGACCGCCGCCTGCGAAGGCGACGTAGGCGGCTTCACGCGGGTTGCGGCCCAGGGCTTTGATCATCAGGCCCAGCACGATGTGGTCGGTGCCGCCAGCGCTGCCGCCGGCCACAGACACGGCTTTGGGGTTGGCCTTGAGGGCAGCCACGAGTTCGTTCCAGGTTTTGATCTTGCCGCCACTTGGCACCACGATGACGCTGGACTCTTCAGTCAGGCGGGCCACTGGCACGACGTTGCGCATGGTGACCGGGCTTTTGTTGGTGATACCGGCGCCCACCATGACCGAGCCGCCGACCATCAGGCTGTTGCCCTGGCCTTTGCGCTGGCTGACAAAACGTGGCAGACCGACCATGCCGCCGGCGCCGCCGACGTTTTCAAACTGGAAGTTGCCGACCAGGCCGCTGACCTTGGCTGCGCGCTCGATGGAGCGGGCCGTGCCGTCCCAGCCGCCGCCCGGTGCTGCCGGCACAAACATGTTGATGGTGTCAAACAGGGGCTTGGCCTGAGCCCATGCCGGCAGTGCCAGACCGGCGCCCAGAGCGCCGCCCATGGACAAGAAATTGCGTTTTGAAATAGTCATGTTTGTCTCCTGAGTGAAAATGAAGAGGTGCAGGGCCTGAGGCGAGTGGCGCCAGGACCCGTGCAGTTTGCTTTAAATACGGCGGCCAAGCTGTCAAACGCCTTTCAAATCAATTCAGTGATAACCCCTAGTGCCCATGTTCTGCTGGTGGAAGATACGCCCGAGCTGTCGCTCTGGCTGGGCACCGCCTTGCGCCAGCTGGGGCTGCAAGTGGACTTTGCGCCAGACGGCGAGTCGGCCGATGCGCAGTTGCAGCCCGGCCACCCCTTCAAGCTGGTGCTGCTGGACCTGAACCTGCCCGGGCGCGATGGCCTGTCGGTGCTGCAGGCCCTGCGTCAGCGGGCCGATGCGGTGCCGGTGATGATTTTGACGGCGCGCGCCAGCGTGGCAGACCGGGTGCTGGGCCTGAACGTGGGGGCTGACGACTACCTGCCCAAGCCTTTCGAGCTGAGCGAATTTGAAGCCCGTGTGCAGGCCTTGCTGCGCCGGCCGCGCCAGATGCAATGGACGCAGTGGGGCGTCGGTCCCCTGAGCTGGGACGGCAATGACCTGCATTTCCTGTTGCACGATCAGCCGCTGGCGCTGACGCCGCGCGAGACGGCGGCGCTCAAGACCTTGCTGGAGTCGGCCCACCGGGTGGTGAGCAAAGAGCAGCTCCACGCGCGGGTGTTTTCGGACGCGCCGGCTGAACTCGATGCGGTCGAAGTACTGATTTACCGGCTGCGCAAAAAAATTGAAGTCCCGTCACCGCATGCAGACAGCGACCCGTCCCGGCGGCTGCGCATCAACACCTTGCGCGGCCTGGGCTACATGCTCAGTGACAAGGGCGCGCCATGAGGCAGGGCCAGCCATGAACTCTTTGCGCCAGCGCTTGCTGCTGCTGATTCTGGTGCCCTTGTTTGCGCTGATTGGCGCCGGTGCTTATGTGTCCTACGGTCGCGCGGTCGAGTCGGCTAACCAGGCCTATGACCGCTCCTTGTATCTGGCCGCGCGCACGCTGGCCGAAGAGATCCGGCTGGAAAACCAGACGCTGCGCCTGGATGTGCTGGGGGCGGCAGGCTACCTGTTTGAAAACCACATCGGCTCACGCTTGTTTTACAAAATTCAGGACGAGCAAGGCCGTACCCTGGCCGGCGACGCAGACGTGCCGGTACCTGCGCTGGACCGGCGGGAAGTGCAGTATTTTTCGCTGGTGAGTTTTGAAGACGCCTTGCTGCGCGGCCAGCCCGTGCGGCTGGCCAGCTTGCGCCACGTGCTGGTGGACAGCACCGGCACCGGCACTGCGGCGCCGCGCAATCAGCTGATCATGGTGCGTGTGGCTGAAACCCTGGAGGCGCGCCAGCAACTGACGCAGCACATCCTGCGCGACACCCTGGCGATCCAGGGCTTGTTGCTGCTGGTGGCCATGGGCCTGGTGGGTTGGGGCATTCATGTGGCGATGCGTCCGCTGGAGGCTTTTCGCTTGCAACTGGCGTCGCGCGATGAGTCGGACGACTCACCCATTGCGCCGGCCCGCAACACGCGCGAGCTGCAGCCGCTGATCGACACACTCAATAGCTATGTACAGCGGTTGGGGCGTTTGATTGATATCCGCAAGCGCTTTCTGGACAACGCCGCGCACCAGTTGCGCACGCCGCTGACTGTGCTCAAGACGCAGCTGGCGCTGGCCGGGCGCGAAAGCCTGGCGCCCGGAGCGAGCGCCGCCGTGACAGCCGCCATCAGCACCACCGACAACGCGGTGCACCTGACCGAGCAACTGCTGGCGCTGACGCGCGCCGAACACGCACCCGACCTGGAGGCGCTGCAGACGGTGGACCTGGTGGCCCTGGCCCGCGAGGTGACGCAGTCCATGTGGCACCAGGCGCAGGCGCAACAGCACGATCTGGGCTTTGAAAGCACCACAGCCGACAGCGTGGTGCAGGGCGTGCCGCTGCTGATTCAGGAGGCTTTGCGCAACCTGGTGGACAACGCGCTGGTGCATGCCGGTGCGGGCGTGGCCGTCACGGTGCGGGTGGGGCCGGGCTGGCTGGAAGTGGAAGACGCGGGCGTCGGTATTGCACTGCGGCACCAGGCCCATGTTTTTGAGCGGTTTTACCGGGCTGACGCCGGTGGTGTGCGCGGCAGTGGCCTGGGTTTGGCCATCGTGCAGGAAATCGCCCGCCAGCACGGTGCCACGCTCAGGCTGACCAGCCCGTGTATAGGCGCTGGCGGCACCTGCATCCGTTTGCAGTGGGCTTGAAAGCTGCGCCCAGCGCTTGGCGTTCAGCGCTCAGCGCGTAGCGCCGACGGCCAGTGCGGTGTTGCGGCTGTGCGCCAGCGCCGCGGCGTCGGGCGCCGACCGTGTCGGCCAACCGCTCAGTTGCTGCTCGCAAATGCTCGCCAGTGCACTGGACCAGGCGGGGCTGTCGTTCAGGCATTCAATGTAGTGAAAGGTCTCGCCGCCGGCGTGCATGAAGGCCTCTCGGGCTTCGTCGTTGATCTCTTCAAGCGTTTCCAGGCAGTCACCGGTGAAGCCCGGGCACATCACGTCCACCCGCTTGACGCCGGCCTCGGCCATGGCCACCAGCGTCGGCTCGGTGTAGGGCTGCAGCCATTTGGCTTTGCCGAAGCGGGACTGAAAAGTCACCTTGTAGTTGTCCTTGCTCAGGCCCAGGGCTTCGCCCAGCAGGCGGGCGGTTTTGTAGCACTCGCAGTGGTAGGGGTCGCCCAGTTCAAGGGTGCGCTGCGGCACACCATGAAAACTCATCACCAGTTGCTCGGGCTGGCCGTGCGTGGCCCAGTGTGCGCGCACCTTGGCGGCCAGCGCGGCAATGTAGCCGGCGTCGTCGTGGTAGTGGTTCAAAAAGCGGAACTCGGGCAGGCGGCGCACCTTGGCGGCCCAGGTGTAGACGGCGTCAAACACGCTGGCGGTGGTGGTGGCGCTGTACTGCGGGTAGGCCGGCACGATCAGCACCCGCGTGATGCCCTCGGCCTTGAAAGCTTCAAGCTGCGTGGCCACCGACGGGCTGCCGTAGCGCATGGCGTAGCGCGTGCTGACATGGTGGCCGCGGGCCTGCAAGGCCTGGCCAAGCAACTGCGCTTGTTTGTCGGTCCAGACCTTGAGCGGTGAGCCTTCGGCCGTCCAGATGCTGGCGTACTTGGCGGCTGATTTTTTGGGCCGCACGCGCAAGATGATGCCGTGCAGGATCAGCCACCAGATGGGGCGCGGGATCTCGACCACGCGCTGGTCGCTTAAAAATTCGGCCAGGTAACGGCGCAGGGCCGGGGCTGTGGGCGCGTCGGGCGTGCCGAGGTTGCAGTAAAGCACGCCGGTGCCGGCACCTTGGGCGGGGGCCTGGCCGTGGCTGAATTCGGGTTCGGTGTTGAAGGGCATGTGCGATATTCTCCCTTACCTATGCTGGACCTTACCAAAATCAGGGCGATCACCCTGGACCTTGACGACACCTTGTGGCCGATCTGGCCAACCATCGAGCGCGCCGAAAAAGCCTTGCAGCACTGGCTGCTGGACCACGCGCCACGCACGTCAGCCCTGCTGAGCGACCCGGTCGCGCGCCTGGCGCTGCGCCACGAGGTGATGGCGGGGCGGCCCGAGATGCACCACCAGCTCAGCGCCCAGCGGCTGGCATTGATCCGACTGGCGCTGGAGCGATCGGATGAAAACACGGCGCTGGCCGCGCCGGCATTTGAGGTTTTTTTTGACGAGCGCAACCGCGTCACGCTGTTTGACGACGCGCTGCAAAGCCTGGCTTTTTTGTCGGCGCGTTTTCCGCTGGTGGCGCTGTCCAACGGCAATGCCGACCTGGCCCGCGTCGGGCTGAGCACCTACTTTCAGGGCGGGCTGGCAGCGCAGGAGTTTGGTGTGGCCAAGCCCGACCCCCGCATTTTTGAAGCCGCCGCCACCTTGGCCGGCACGCTGCCGGCGCATGTGCTGCACATTGGCGACGACGCCGAACTCGACGTGCTGGGCGCGCTGGGCTGCGGCATGCAGACGGTGTGGGTCAACCGCGAAGACAAGCTCTGGCCGCACCCGCAAGAACCGCATGAAACAGTGACCACGCTGACCGAGCTGACCGCGCTGTTCACCTCTTAAAGATTCAATTTAACTTGCAAGGAAAACGAGCCATGAGCCTGAAGATCTACGGTATTGCCGCCTCACGCGCCTCGCGCCCGCTGTGGGTGGCGCACGAACTGGCGCTGGCCTATGAGCACGTGCCGGTGAACTACCAGAACGGCGGCACGCACACGCCCGAGTTCTTGGCCCTGAACCCGAACGGCCATATCCCGGTGGTCGAAGACGATGGCGTGGTGGTGTGGGAGTCGATGGCCTGCGCCTTGTACCTGGCCGAGCACTACAAGGGCCCCGACGGCTTGAATCTGGCCGCGCACAACAAGGCGGAAAGCGCAGAGATATTGCGCTGGACTTTTTGGGCCGTGACCGAATGCGAAAAAGACGCGCTGACCATCCTGATGCACTCCTTGGTGATGCCGGCCGACAGGCGCAAACCCGAGCTGGCCGCCGAGGCGGTGCGCCGCATGGCCGCGCCGCTGCGCGTGATCGAGCAGCACCTGGTGGGCCGGGCTTACCTGGCCGGCGAGCGCTTCACGGTGGCCGACATTGCGGTGGCCTCTGTGCTGGCTTGGCTGCGGCCGGCCCCCGAGCTGCTGGCCGCCTGCCCGGCCACCGACCAATGGCTGACACGCTGCCTGGCCAGACCGGCGCAATTGCAAGTGCGGGCCATGGCCCGCAAGGCCTAGGCCGCCAGCAGGCGGGCCGCGTGCAGGCCTGAGCGCACCGCGCCTTCAAGCGTGGCCGGGTAAGGCCCGGCCACGTAGTCTCCGCAGGCCAGCAATCCGGGCGCGATCAGGGCCGCGGGCCGCTGCAAGCCGGGTGTGCAGGCGAAGGTGGCGCGCTTTTCCACAATGGTTTGCACCAGCTCCAGCGCAAGCCCAAGCTGCGCCTGGCCTTGCGCCAGCACCTGCGCGCTGATGAAAGCCTTGTCGCCCACGCTGGCGCTGACCACAAAGGCCAGCAGGCCTGCCGGTCCGCCCAGCTGCCCACGGTCAAATACAAACTGGGCCGGTGCTTCGGCATCGCAGCGCAGCGCCAGCATGGGCTGCGGCAGGCTGTTGGCATTCGCCGGCGGCGATACCAGACGCGCATAGACGGTGGCAATTGGCTCGTGTTGCAGGCGGGCGGCTTGGGCGGCCCAGCCAGCGTCGGCATCGGTGCAAGCCGCCAGCCGCGCCGCCTCATGCGGCGGGCAGGCCAGCAGCACGGCGTCATAGTGTTCGTCCAGGTTTTCTTCAGAGTCTTCAGCGCCTGCGCTGCCCGAAACGCTCAACCGCCAACCTGGCCCCAGGCGTGTCAGCGCTTGAACACGCACGCCCAGGCGCGGCGCGGGGCCTTGTTCGGCCAGCCAGGCCAGGGCGGCGTCGGGCAGCAGGGCGCTGAGGTCTACGCGGGGCAGCAGCAAGTCGGCGCCGCCGGACTGGCTGAACAGCGCGTCTTTGAGCACGCGCAAAAAAACCTGTGCGCAGGCCCGCTCAGCCGGGGTGTTGAGCGCGGACACACACAGCGGCTCGACCAACTCGCGCATGGCGCGTGGCGACAGGCCGGCGCACAGCGCGGCCACCGAGAGGCCGGGCGCGCAAACAAAGCCGTTGGCCCGCCAACGCAGCGCCAGCCGCAAGAGCGAAGCCTTGTCGCCCCAGGTCCAGCCGCGTGCGCGGGCAATGCCCCAGCCCGCTTGCAAAGCGGCCGGCCAGCGCGGGCCGCCGGGCCAGGCGGCCAACACCGCCGCCGCCGGAAAAGCCAGCCCTTCACCGCCCGGAAACTGCAGCCGCAGCGGCAGGCGCAGCAAGGTGCTGGCCGGGTCCACGCCGAGGCTTTGCATGAGGCGCAGGGTCTCGGTGTAAGCGCCTATCAAAATGTGCTGGCCGTTGTCCAGCGCCAGCGGCTGGCCATTGAGGCGGCTGTCCACGCGCCGGGCCCTGCCACCCGCCACGCGGGCGCTGTCAAACAGGGTGGCACTGTGGCCCAGCCGCGTGGCCTCGACGGCGGCGGCGCAGCCGGCCCAGCCGGCGCCGATGACGGCGACTTTCATGGCGGGGACCTTACGCGACGCGGCCGAAGGCCTGGGTTTTCCAGGCCAGCCAGAATTTGCGCAACGGCGTCAGGCTGACGCGCTGGTGCAGCACCTGGTAGCCGTCGGCCTGGATCTCGCGCAGCAAGCTGCGGTAGATGCTGGCCATCATGAGGCCGGGTTTTTGTGCGCGCCAGTCTGCCGCAGGCAAGCCGGCCAGGGCTTCGTCGTAGAGCGCCAGCGCGCGCCGGGTCTGAAATTCCATCAGCGCGCTGAAGCGCGGTGAGTATTCGCGCTTGAGGACTTCGTGCGCCTTGACATCAAACTGCTGCAACTCGCTCACCGGCAGGTAAATGCGGCCGCGCAGCGCGTCTTCACCGACGTCGCGAATGATGTTGGTCAGCTGAAAGGCCTGGCCGAGCTTGTGCGCGTAGGCCGTGGTGGCCGGGTCGGTCTGGCCGAAAATGCGCGCCGCCACTTCACCCACGATGCCGGCCACCAGGTGGCAGTAGCGCGCCAGGGCGGGGTAGTCGAGGTAGCGGTTTTGCGCCAGGTCCATCTGGCAGCCTTCAATGACGGCCAGCAGGTGCCGCGCCTCGATGCCGTAGACCGCAGTCCAGGGCATGAGCGCCCGCATCACCGGATGCGTGGCGTTGCCGGAAAAGGCCTTGCCGACTTCGGTCTGCCACCAGGCCAGCTTGGTACCGGCCACGCCGGGGTCGGTGACTTCATCGACCACGTCATCGACCTCGCGGCAAAACGCATAAAAGGCGGTGATGGCGGCGCGCCTGTCCTTGGGCAAAAACAGAAAGGCGTAATAAAAGCTGCTGCCCGAGGCGGCTGCTTTTTGCTGGACGTACTGTTCAGGATTCATGGGCTGGATTGTCGCTGCAAGCGCAGCCGAATTTCGGGCCGCCGGCGTGCCGGCTGCCGCTACATCCAGAGCGTGCGCCAGGCCATGACCAGCGCGTCGCGCCGGCCGATGACGGGACGCTGGCGCAGCGTGCCAAAGTCCAGACGGGCGATGTGCTCGGCGATGCGCAGGCCGCCTTGCACCACCAGGCGCAGCTCCCAGCCGGCGCGCCCGGGCACCTGGTGAACCAGTGGTGCGCCCTCGAGCATCA
>JBIKHR010000247.1:0-4663 GCA_044362035.1 Polaromonas sp.
AACACGGCGGAAACCCAAATCACCGCCCGGGTCAATCTGGACGGCACCGGTGTTTCGCGCCTGGCCACCGGCATCGGTTTTTTTGACCACATGCTCGACCAGATCGCCCGCCACGGGCTGATCGACCTGGACATCCAGGCGGCAGGCGACTTGCATATTGACGGTCATCACACCGTGGAAGACGTCGGCATCACCCTCGGCCAGGCGGTGGCGCTGGCGGTCGGCGACAAAAAAGGCCTGCGCCGCTACGGCCACGCCTACGTGCCTCTGGACGAAGCGCTGAGCCGCGTGGTGATCGATTTTTCCGGCCGCCCCGGTTTGGTGATGAACGTGCCCTTCAAGAGCGGCATGATCGGCAGCTTTGACTCGCAACTGGCCTATGAGTTTTTTCAGGGCTTTGCCAACCACGCTTTTGTCACCCTGCACATTGACAACCTGCGCGGCGAAAACGCCCACCACCAGGCAGAGACGGTGTTCAAGGCCTTCGCCCGCGCCCTGCGCATGGCCCTCGAGCTGGACCCGCGCATGGCCGGTGTGATCCCCTCGACCAAGGGTTCGCTCTGAGCCTTGCACCGCCACCAACGCAGCAACTGATGCCATCATGACTGCGATGAAAAAAGTGGCCGTTGTCGATTACGGTATGGGCAATCTGCGCTCGGTGTCGCAGGCGCTGGCGCACGTTGCGCAGGGCACCGGCTTTGAGGTCATCGTCACGGCCAGCGTGCAGGATGTTCTGGATGCCGACCGCGTGGTTCTGCCGGGTCAGGGCGCCATGCGCGACTGCATGCACGAGCTCGACGCGTCCGGCATGCGCCAGGCCGTGCTGCATGCCGCCGCCAACAAGCCCTTGTTTGGCGTTTGCGTGGGCATGCAGATGCTGCTGGAGCACAGCGACGAAGGGCAGGCCGGGGTGGGTACCCCGGCGCTGGGCCTGTTCGGCGGTGAGGTCGTTAAATTTGATCTGACCGGCCAGCGGCAGCCTGATGGCAGCCGTTTCAAAGTGCCGCAAATGGGCTGGAACCAGGTGATGCAGGGCAGCCGTGGTGCCCCCGGAAAGGCGCCGCATGCGCTGTGGGAGGGCATTCCTGATGGCGCCTATTTCTACTTTGTGCACAGCTTTTACGCCAAGCCGTCTGATGCGCGCCACACTGCCGGCGAGGCGGACTATGGTGGGCACTTCACAGCGGCGCTGGCACGGGATAATATTTTTGCCACGCAGTTCCACCCGGAAAAAAGCGCCGACCACGGTTTGGCGCTGTACCGCAACTTCCTGCAATGGCAACCCTGATCCCTTTTTCTTTCTTCCCTGACGCACCATGCTACTCATCCCCGCGATTGACCTGAAGGACGGCCACTGCGTTCGCCTCAAACAGGGCGACATGGACCAGTCCACCACCTTTGGCGAAGATCCTGCGGCCATGGCGCGCAGCTGGGTGGACAAGGGCGCACGGCGCCTGCACCTGGTGGACTTGAACGGCGCGTTTGCGGGTAAACCCAAAAACGAAGCGGCGATCCGCAAGATCCTGCTCGAAGTCGGCAGCGAAATCGACGTGCAACTGGGCGGCGGCATCCGTGACCTGGACACCATCGAGCGCTACCTTGATGCAGGCTTGCGTTACGTCATCATCGGCACTGCGGCCGTCAAGAACCCAGGCTTTTTGCAAGACGCCTGCACCGCCTTTGGCGGCCACATCATCGTTGGCCTGGACGCCAAGGACGGCAAAGTTGCCACCGACGGATGGAGCAAGCTGACCGGCCACGAGGTGGTGGACCTGGCCAAGAAGTTTGAAGACTACGGCGTCGAATCCATCATCTACACCGACATCGGCCGCGACGGCATGCTCAGCGGCATCAACATCGAAGCCACCGTGCGGCTGGCCCAGGCCCTGAGCATTCCGGTCATCGCGTCGGGCGGCCTGTCCAACATGGCTGACATCGACGCGCTGTGTGCGGTCGAGGGCGAGGGCGTCGAAGGCGTGATCTGCGGCCGTTCCATTTACAGCGGCGACCTCGATTTCGCCGCTGCCCAGACCCGCGCTGACGAACTCAATGGCTAAAGCCTGATGCTCGCCAAGCGCATCATCCCCTGCCTGGATGTCACTGGCGGAAGGGTCGTCAAGGGCGTCAATTTTCTCGAGCTGCGCGATGCCGGCGACCCGGTCGAGATCGCTGCGCGCTACAACGAACAGGGGGCCGACGAGCTGACCTTTCTGGACATCACCGCCACCAGCGACGGGCGCGACCTGATCCTGCACATCATTGAGGCGGTGGCCTCGCAGGTCTTTATTCCGCTCACGGTGGGTGGCGGCGTGCGCACGGTCCAGGACGTGCGGCGTCTGCTGAACGCCGGCGCTGACAAGACCAGCTTCAACTCGGCCGCGTTGGCCAACCCGCAGGTGATTGAAGACGCCTCGGCGCGTTACGGCGCGCAGTGCATCGTGGTTGCCATCGATGCCAAACGCCGCTCCGACGAAGAAGCCCTGACGCGCGGCCCGGGCTGGGACGTCTACAGCCACGGCGGGCGCAAGAACACCGGCCTGGACGCCGTGGCCTGGGCCACCGATATGGCGCGGCGCGGTGCCGGCGAGATATTGCTCACCAGCATGGACCGCGACGGCACCAAGGCCGGCTTTGACCTGGCGCTCACGCGCGCCGTCAGTGACGCGGTCAACGTGCCGGTGATCGCCTCGGGCGGGGTCGGCAACCTCGACCACCTGGCCGACGGCATCCAGCTCGGCGGGGCCGACGCCGTGCTGGCCGCTAGCATTTTTCACTACGGTGAGTACACCGTGCAGCAGGCCAAGCGGCGCATGGCCGAGCGCGGCATTCCGGTTCGCCTCTGAGCCCCTGACGGCCGGCCGCAGGCCTTGACGCGGCCTACGGCCCGATCACCGACAATAGACTGCATGAACTGGTTAGATGAAGTCCGATGGGACGAGCGGGGCCTGATTCCCGTGATCGCCCAAGAAGCCGCCACTGGCGACGTGCTGATGTTCGCCTGGATGAATCGCGAGGCCTTGCAGGAGACGGCTGTCTCCGGCCGGGCCGTTTACTTCAGCCGCTCGCGCGGGCGCCTGTGGCGCAAGGGCGAAGAGTCCGGTCATGTGCAGACCGTGCACGACATCCGGCTGGACTGCGACAACGACGTGATCCTGCTCAAGGTGACCCAGCTCGGCCAGGACAGCGGCCCCTCGATCGCTTGCCACACCGGGCGCCACAGCTGCTTTTTTCACCGCTATGACCAAGGCCAATGGGTGGCGGCCGAGCCGGTGCTCAAAGACCCGCAAGACATCTACAAGTGAGACTGCATGACTTCCAATGACTCGCTTGCGCGCCTGGCCCAGGTGATTGAAAGCCGCAAGGTCGCCCATGGTGGTGACCCGGCCAAAAGCTATGTGGCCCGGCTACTGCACCAGGGCCCGGATGCTTTCCTCAAAAAAATAGGCGAGGAAGCCACTGAAACCGTGATGGCCGCCAAAGACATTGACCACGGCGGCCCCACGCCCGAGCTAAAGGGCAAGCTGGTCGGCGAAGTGGCTGACTTGTGGTTTCACAGCCTGATCGCGCTGGCCCACTATGGCCTGCAGCCGGCCGACGTGATTGCCGAACTCGAGCGCCGCGAGGGCACCAGCGGCATCGAGGAAAAAGCCCTGCGCAAGGCCTTGCTGCGGGCAGATGCCGACAAATGACCTTCCGCAAGCTGCCATGAGCCCGTTCGAGCTGAACGATACGGGTGCCAAGACGCCCAATGACCGGCTGGTCATGCAGATCCTGTATGGATTGCACACGCTGGCCTGGTTTTCCGGTGGCGTGTTTGCACTGGTCGCCCTCATCATCAACTACCTGCGCCGCACCGACGAGACTGACGCGCTCTATCTGGCGCACCACCGTTTCATGATCGTCACCTTTTGGTGGACGCTGGTCTGGCTGGTGTTGCTGTCGCCGCTGTGGCTGCTTTTCATTGTCCCCGGGGCCATCGCTTACGCCGTGATCTGGCTCTGGTACCTGTACCGCTGCCTCAAGGGCTGGCTGCGCTTTAACGCCAACCGGCCGCCGCAAGAACATCACCCCAGCCAGGAGCCCGCATGAGCGCCGATCACCAGCATGCGTCCTCGTCGGATGCCTCAGCCAATTGCCTCTTTTGCAAGATCGCCTCAGGCCGGATTCCCAGCCGCAAGGTTTACGAGGATGAGCAAATCCTGGCCTTTCACGACATCAATCCCTGGGCGCCGGTGCATTTTTTGATAATCCCCAAGGCCCATATCAACTCCATGGCGCAAGTCGGCCCCGAGCAAGAGGCGCTGATCGGCCGCATGATGGCGCTGGCACCCCGGTTGGCGCTGGAGCAGGGCTGCCGGCCTTACCCGGAAGGCGGTTTTCGCATCGTCACCAACACCGGGGCAGAAGGCGGGCAGGAGGTACATCATCTGCATTTCCACGTGATGGGCGGGCCCCGTCCCTGGTTGCGCGGCTGAAGGCAACCCACAGGCGCGTTGACCCAGTCTCCAAGTTTTACACACAGTTGTGCTTGTCAAAGACCTACCGGCTGCGGGGCGGCTGACAAGCACCTTAGAATCACCCACATTCACATACACGGCTTTTTTGCCGACATTACAGTTTAGGAGAGAAACATGGGTTCATTTTCCATCTGGCATTGGTTGAT
>JBIKHR010000248.1:0-4660 GCA_044362035.1 Polaromonas sp.
CCCAGCAGGCGCTGCTGCAGGCGGATCGGTACGCTGACCACGCTCTGGTAGCCGATCCGGGCGCAATGCCGCACCGGGGCGTGCTCGTGGCTGATGATGGGAATGACCCGGGTTTTGGCGTCCGCTTGCAGGTTGCCGCAAGCGCAGGCACCCGCGATCAGGCTGCGCTCTTCTTCCACCAGCTCTTGCGGAAAACAGTCTGATGCCAGCATGAGGTAACGCTGGCTGGCGTCGTCAGACCAGCGCACCGCCGCGGCATCGGCCTTGGCCAGGACACGAACTCTTTGCGCAAAGCCCTGGGCCAGTTCATCGATGCTGCTGGCCTGGGCTAAAAAAGCGCTGACCTGGTAAAGCGCTTCCAGCCGGGACCGTTGCGCCTCAATGTGCCGCGTCTTGTCCTCGACCTTGGCTTCCAGGCTGTCGTACATGGATTGCAGTGTGCTGGCCATGCGGTTGAAACCGGCAGCAACCTGACCAAACTCATCCTGGCTGTCCACATCGATCCGGGTGGCGAAATCGCCGGACTCGATTTTGCGCAAGCCTTGCCGGATTTGCCCCAGCGGATTGATGACATACAGATAGCCGGTGAACAGCAAAATGACCGCGCCGCCGATGGCCAGCGCCATCATCACGAACTGGAACAGGTTGAGGATCGCCGTCAGGCGGGATAGATGCTGCTCGATGGCGAGCACCAGCTGGTCGATGGCATCGACGAAAGTGTTGGCCTGGGGGGCAGTCAGGGTGGGCATGGAAGCCTGGCCCAGCCATTGTTGTTGCTGACCTGCCCAAAGGGTTTCGACCTCTGCAAAGCGCGCCTTGACCTGCTCGTCCCTGGGCATGAACAGCGGCCGCGAGCTGTCGCCCGTGCGCAGCACCGCCAGGCTCTGATCAAACAGGCGTGCCAGCGCCAGTTGTTCGCCCGGGGCCTCGCCAGCTTGTAAAGTGCTGGCCAGACGCCAGACCTGCATGCGCATGCGGCCAGCCTCGTTGACGGCTGCGGCGCCACCTTCGAGCTGACGGGTCACCCACAGCGTCAGCCCGATCGACACCAGAGCGACCACCAGCAAGCTGGTGCCAATCCGGATGAGCTTATTGGACAGTGATGAGCTTGCGGGCATCTGTGTAGCGTAACGCCTGGCAAGCGCCATGGTCAGCGCTGTTGCGGGCTGGGGCTGCGCCCGGCTTGCGGGGCGGCGCAGTTGGCGCACAGCATGCCGGCCAGCCGGTGCAGCGCCTGCCAGCCGTCGGCCGGCCAGTCGGGTTGCTTGAGGCCCTTGACGATGCCGTCCACCTTGTGCGCGGCCTGCAGCAGGTTGGCCAGCGTGGCCTCGTCGATGAGCGGCAGCACCCGCTCGAAGAGTTTTTCTTTGGCGCCCCAGACGCGGTTTTCCTTGAGCGCCATGGGCATGGGCCGGCCGGCGGCCATGGCGTCCTTGACGCGCTTGAGGCTGCGAATGTCTTCGGCCAGTGCCCAGTGCACCAGCACTTCGGACGTGCCTTCGGCCTCCAGGCCGTCGAGCATGCGCGCCACGCGCAGACCCTGGCCGGCCAGCACGGATTCGGAGAGTTTGAAGACGTCGTAACGCGCCACGTTGAGCACGGCGTTCTCAACCTGGTCAAAGCTCAGCACGGTGGGCTGGCGCGGGTTGAGCGTGGGGTAGAGGAGCGCGAGCTTCTGGATTTCCTGGTGCGCGGCCAGCAAATTGCCCTCGACGCGGTCAGCAAAAAAATGCAGAGTGCGCTGGCCTTCTTCGCCGGGCGCGACCTGCAGGCTGTGCTGTTGCAGGCGCTGGGCGATCCAGGCCGGCAGGTTGCGGCGGTCCAGCGGGTCCAGCCGGATGGTCACGCCAAAGCTCTCGAGCGCGCCAAACCAGGCGCCTTTGGTCGTCAGGCTGTCGAGTTTGGGCAGCAGCACCAGCGTCAGGGTCGAGTCGTCACCCTGCGCGCGCTCGGCCATTTGCTGCAATGCCACCGAGCCGTCTTTGCCGGGCTTGCCGCTGGGGATGCGGACTTCGACAATTTGTTTGTCGGCAAACAGGCTGAGTGAGCCGCCGCTGGCGAGCACCTCGCTCCAGTCAAAGTGCGCACCGGCCACGGTGTGCACGGTGCGTTCGGTGTAACCGAGCTGGCGGGCGTGGGCGCGCAATGCATCAGCGCATTCCTGCTGCAGCAGCGCCTCATCGCCGTGCAGCGTGTAAAGGCTCTTGAGCCCGCGCTGAAGGTGTTCGGAGAGTTGCGCGCTGGCCAGTTGCATGGCGCAATTTTAACGCCCGGGTCTTTCGTCCTTAAGATGGTGGCATGAACCTCAAAGCACCTGCTGTGATTCGCCTGATCGGCGCGCCCACCGACGTGGGAGCCGGCAGTCGCGGCGCTTCCATGGGCCCGGAGGCCCTGCGCGTGGCGGGCCTGCAAGCGGTCTTGCAACACAACGGCCTGACGGTACGCGACAGTGGCAACGTCAGCGGCCCGGGCAACCCCTGGCAGCCGCCGGTGGCGGGCTACCGGCACCTGGCCGAGGTCGTGGCCTGGAACCAGGCGGTGCATGCGGCCGTGGGTGCCGCGCTGGCAGCGGGCGACACTCCGCTGCTGATGGGCGGCGACCATTGCCTGGGCATCGGCTCGGTCAGCGCGGTGGCGCGCCACTGCCGCGACAGCGGCCGCAAACTGCGCGTGCTGTGGCTGGACGCGCACGCCGACTTCAACACCAGCAGCCTCACGCCCACCGGCAACCTGCACGGCATGCCGGTGGCCGTCCTGTGCGGCCAGGGTCCGCAGGCGCTGACGCAGATGAGCGGCACCAGCCCGGCGCTGCTGCCTTCGGCGGTGCGGCAGATCGGCATTCGCAGCGTGGATGCTGGTGAAAAGCAGTTGCTCAGCGACATGCAGCTAGAGGTTTTTGACATGCGCCACATCGACGAGATGGGCATGCGCAGCACCATGCAGGCCGCCCTGGCGGGACTGGACGCCGACACGCACCTGCATGTGAGTTTTGATGTGGATTTTCTGGACCCGGGCGTGGCCCCGGGTGTGGCCACCACGGTGCGCGGCGGGCCGACCTACCGCGAGGCGCAGCTGTGCATGGAAATGATTGCCGACACCGGTCTGCTGGCATCGCTCGATGTGATGGAGCTGAACCCGGCGCTGGACATTCGTAACCAGACCGCTGAAGTGGCTGTGGACCTGATCGCCAGTCTGTTTGGCCGCAGCACGCTGCTGCGCCAGAGTGCCAGTTGAAGCGTGGTTTAAATCCCGCGCACCGCCGCAAGCCGGCGCATGATTTGCTGCACCAGATCGCCCTGCATGTCGCGGTACAGCAGGGCTTCCTCGGCCTCTTTGGCCAGCGCGGCTGATTCGTTGTAACTGAAGTCGCGTTGCTGAAGAATCTCGACCTGCTCGATCAGCTCCTTGTCTTGCGGCGTGCGCAGCTTGAAAGAAAAGCGCAGGCGCAACTGAAACTCGCGCACCTGACCGGCGCTGCTGGTACCGATAACGGTTTTCTCACGTTGGTCGGCCAGGGCGTCCAGAATCACCTCGGCTTGCAGCATTTTTTGCGGGTCAGTGATGACCTGCAGCGCGCTGTTGGCGGCCAGCGCGCGCTTGAGGTCGGAGCCCAGGTTGGAGCCGTCCGGGATGTTGACGTAGATCGACTTGAAAGCGAAGTTGGGCGTGCCGCGCAAACGGAAGCCGCAACCGGCAGTGACCAGCAAGACGCTGGCTGCGGCCAGTGATCGCATAAAAAGACGACGTTGCATGGTCTGCAGTCCTTGTTAGACGACGATGTTGACAAGCCGACCCGGCACCACGATGACTTTTTTCGGCGCGGCACCATTGGCTGCGCGCACAAAAGCGTCTGAGGCCAGCGCAGCCGCTTCGATGGTGGCCTTGTCGGCACCGGCCGGCACGGTGACGGCGCCACGCAGTTTGCCGTTGACCTGCAGCACCAGCTCGATCTCGTCTTGCTGCAAGGCGCTGGCATCGACTTGCGGCCAGGGCGCGTCGAGCAAGTCGCCGTGCAACTTGGCGTAGCCCAGGTCTTGCCACAGGCCGTGCGTCAGGTGCGGTGTGGCCGGGTACAGGCAGCGCAGCAAGATGCCAAAGCCCTCATGCAGCGCGGTCAGCGCAGCGGTGTTGAGTTCGCCCTTGAAGTCTTCGAGGGCGTTGAGCATCTTCATGCTGCCCGACACCACAGTGTTGTATTGCATGCGCTGGTAGTCGTAGTCCACCTGCTTGAGCACGGTGAACACCTCCAGGCGCAAGTTTTTGGTGTCCTTGTCGGCTGCACCCGCATTGGCTGAGGCACTCAGGGCCGACAGCTTGGCGCCGAAGTTCCAGACGCGGCGCAAAAAGCGGTAAGAGCCTTCGACGCCCGCGTCGTTCCACTCCAGCGTGGCTTCGGGCGGGGCGGTGAACATGGTGTACAGGCGCGCCGTGTCAGCGCCGTATTTCTCGATCAGGTCTTGCGGATCGACGCCATTGTTCTTGCTCTTGCTCATGGTGCCCACACCCTCGTAGGTGATGAGCGTGCCGGCAGGTAAGTCGCCCTTGGCTTGCTTGAGCTTGGCGCCCAGCACCTTGCCGGTGGCATCATGAAAGTCCTCGACTTCGTGCGGCCAGAAGTACTCGATGCCGCCCTTGTCAGTCTTGCGGGTGTAAATATGGT
>JBIKHR010000249.1:0-4653 GCA_044362035.1 Polaromonas sp.
CAGGTAAATGCCGCCCGAGGCCAACAACAACAAGAACATCGGCTCGCGGGCAACTTCTGCGGCAATGCCCCACAGCTTGCGGCGCTCGGGCGGGCCCAGTTCGTTGGCGCCTTCGGCCAGCAGACGAGCCGCTGCAGTGGCCGGATCCAAGCCCTGGCCGGTCTGCGAATTGGCTTCAAAGGGCCTGTCGGTGGGGGGCAGAGCGTCGTCAGGCATAAAGCGTTACATCATCTACCAGCCTGGCACGCCAAGGCAAGCGCGTCAGTCGTCTGATTCGCCGCTGCGCATGGCGGCAATGGATGCGGGACTGAGCAAACCGTCGGGCGACTGCCGCCACTCCCATGTCCAGTAAGCCAGCACGCTCAGCAACACCAGCAAGGCCAGCCAGCGGGCGTTGTGCTTGACCAGATCAGGGCCCGCGCCTTCGGTGCGGCCGGTCAGCATGGGCAGGGCCTGGTTTTTACGGCGCAGCGCGCTCAGCCCGGCAATCATCGCCAGGTGCGCCAGCACCACCCCCAGGAAGATGTCGCCGGCGGCGCCGTGCAAGTCTTCCATCAGCTCGCCGCCGAAGTCGTTGTAGTTGAGGTAACCGCTGAGCGTGACCGGCAACACCAGCACCAGCAGGGCGACCACGGCCAGCGCCATCAGCAGGTTTTGACCCTGTCGCCAATTGATTTGCGTGGCGGGCACGCTCTTGAACGAGGTCAGCCACGCAGGCCAGCCGGCCAGCTTGCGGCCCAGCAGCGACAGGCGTGCATGACGCGGACCGACCAGACCGTAGACCACCCGAAAGCCCAGCAGGCCCGCCAGCGTGTAGCCCAGCGTGACGTGCAGCAGGCGCAGGCTCTCGCCATCGGCCGTGATGTATGCGCCGGCAAAGCACAGCGCAAACAACCAGTGGAACATGCGGGTGGGTGCGTCCACCACGCGGCGGCTGGCTTTGGCGGCCCCGGGGGCGGCGGACCCGGGCGTGGTGGAAGCAGCAGGCCTTGAGCCCGGCGCGCTGGCAGTGTTGATTGTGTTGATTGAGTTCATGGTGATCTCCTGAAATTCAAAGGGTTTGAACGGCTGGTCAAGGACGGCGGCCCAGGCCCGCGGGCATCTTCACGCCGTCATCGTCAAAGTCGCCCCGGTCGGCACCGGTGTGGCAGGCGGCGCAATTGGCCGCACTTTTGACGCTGGCGTGCTTCCAGACCTGCGGGTCCAGCTTGCGGTGTTTGGAAATAAACCAGGCGGAGCGCGTGATGCGGTCTTCAGGCGGCGCTTCGGCCACGCGCTTGTAGGTGCCGGCCTCTGCCTGCAACCAGCGGCTGATCTGCTGCACCGAGGCCGCATCCAGCGAAGCGTCCGAGCCGTAGTGCTTGTCCAGCCCGCCCATGATGCGCACCCATGACTTTGCCGGCAGCAAGCCCGGCGGGTAAGCCATGTGGCAGGCGGCGCATTCCTGCGTGTAAATCGGCAAGGTCGTGCGAGGCTGCACGCTGCTGTCGGCCCATGCCGGCGCAAAGCATGCTGCGGCCAGCCAGGCGGCCAGACCTGCGCGTAAAAATGATGCGTGAACAGGTGTCATACAAGGTCCTTGGGAAGTCTGGTTTTGGGGTTCAGGTTGTCGGGGGTCAGCGTTTGAGACTGATGAGGTACGCCATCACGTCGGCTTTTTCAGCGGCACTGCATTCGCGGCTGAGCACGTCCTTGCAGTTGCGGCGAAACCATTTGTCAACGCGGGCGCTGTCAGTAAAAGTTTGCGGGTTGAAGGCCGGTGCCAGCGGCTTGATGGCTTTGCCGGTGCTGGCGTGCTTGCCGTCGCCCGTGGGCGGGGTGCCGTGGCAGCTGGCGCAAGACCATTGCCCGCCGTGCTTGGCGTTGAAAAAAACCTGGCCCTGCTCGGTGCTGCCCGGCTTGCCGGCGGCAGCGCTCCACTGACTCAGTTGCTGGGCGGGCGAGGTGTCAGCGGCCAGAGCCTGCGCGCCGAGGCCGGCGCTCAAGGCCAGCGCCATCAGTGAAAGAAATTGACGAGAAAAAGTCAGCATAGTGATCGGCTTTCAAGTGAAGACCGGTTGATGCTGCGCCCCGCCGCCTGTACCTTGTCTGAAGGCGGCGTTCATCCGGCGTTCAGTTTGGTCGGCCCACAATAGCGTCATGCTCACGCGCAACATCTGTAACTTTGGTCATGCCGGCCCTGACTTTGCTGTGCAACGCTGGCTGCAGGCCGCTCTGCTAGCGGCTTTGCTGGCCTTGCCTGTGGACAGCATGGCCCGCAGTGAACCGGACCAGAACCGGGCGCGGGCGGCCTTGCAAGCCGGCGAAATATTGCCTTTGGCCACCATCCTGACGCGGCTGGCGCAAACGCAGCCCGGTCAGGTGCTGGAGGTGGAACTCGAACGCAAGGACGGGCGCTGGCTGTATGAGATCAAGCTGTTGCAGCCGGGCGGCGGCTTGCTCAAGCTTGAGCTGGACGCCCGCAGTGGCGAGGTGTTGCGACAAAAATCCAGAGGCCCCTGATGCGCGTCCTGATCGCTGAAGACGAACCCACTTTGTCCGCGCAGTTGTGCGCAGCGCTCACCGACGCGGGCTATGCCGTGGACGCCGCCCTGAATGGGCGTGACGCCTGCCACCAGGGCGAAACCCAGACCTATGACGCCGTGGTGCTGGACCTCGGCCTGCCCGAGCTAGACGGCATCAGCGTGCTCAAGCGCTGGCGCCGGCAGGGTCAGACCATGCCGGTGCTGATTCTTACGGCGCGTGACCAGTGGCACGAAAAAGTGGCCGGCATTGACGCCGGTGCCGACGATTACCTGACCAAACCTTTTCACATGGAAGAGTTGCTGGCCCGCTTGCGCGCGCTGATCCGCCGTGCGCAAGGCCTGGCCTCGCCCACGCTGAGCTGTGGCGAACTGACGCTGGACACGCGCAGCAGCCGCGTCAGTCTGGCGGGCTTGCCCGTGAGCCTGACCAGCCACGAGTACAAGGTACTCGAGTACCTGATGCACCGGCCCAACGTGGTGGTTTCGCGGACCGAATTGACTGAGCATATCTACGCGCAGGACTTTGACCGTGACTCCAACACCATTGAGGTTTTCGTTGGCCGCTTGCGCAAAAAACTGCCGCCTGAGCTGATTGAAACCGTGCGCGGCATGGGCTACCGCCTGGTGCCGCCGGCATGAGGCGCACCGGCTGGGCCAGCTCGCTGCGCTTTCGCCTGCTGGCCGGCACGGTGGTGGGGTTGAGTCTGGCGCTGTTGCTGGCCGGTTTGCTGCTGTCCGGCTTTTTCAGGCAACAGGTCGAGCGCCAGTTTGAGGACACACTGAAACTGCAGCTTGACCAGCTGACCGCCGGCCTTGAATTCAACGCGGCCGGCGAGCCGCTGCCGTTAGTGCAGCCTTTGGCCGACCCGCGCTGGCTGCGGCCCTACTCGGGGCTGTACTGGCAAATCGACGGGCCCGGGGCTGCAGGCCTGCAGCGCTCACGCTCGCTTTGGGACACGGCGCTGACGCTGCCGGCCGACCCCTTGAGCGATGGCGTGGTCCATGTGCACCAAGTGACCGGGCCGCTGGGCGCCACGCTGCTGGTACTGGAACGCTCGGTGCATGCGCCGGACACGCCGGCCCGCCCGTGGCGCGTGCTGGTGGCGGCGGACATGCGATCGACCCAAGAGGCGGTCAGCCGCTTCACCGGTCTGCTGATTTTTTCGCTGAGCGTGCTGCTGCTGCTGCTGGTGTTGGCCGCGCTGGCGCAGGTGTATGTCGGACTGCGGCCGCTGCGCACGCTGGAGCAGGCCGTGGGCGATGTGCGCGAAGGTCGGGCGCAGGGCTTGCAAGGCCATTTTCCACAGGAAATCCAAGCGCTGACCGACGATTTCAACCGCGTGCTGGAGCGCCACGCTGACACGCTCGAGCGCGCCCGCCACCACGCCGGCAACCTGGCCCACGCCGTCAAAACACCGCTGGCCGTGCTGGCCCAGGCCGCGGCGCAGGCTCCGTCCAACCCACTGACCCCGCTGGTGCTGGAGCAAGTGCAACTGGCCACCCGGCACATTGACTGGCACCTGGCGCGGGCGCGCACGGCGGGCGCCCAGCGGCTGCCCGGGCAGCGCAGCGCACTGGCACCCGCACTCAGCGGACTGGTCCGCGTGATGGAACGTGTGCACGCGGCGCGCGGCATCGCCATCCATGTCGAACCGGCGCCCGGGCTGACCTTTGCTGGCGAAGAACAAGACTTGCACGAAATGCTGGGCAACCTGCTGGACAACGCCTGCAAGTGGGCGAAGCGCACAGTGCGCGTCAGCGCGTCCCGCCAAGCCGATGCAGCAACGCCCCGCCTGCATGTGTTTATCGAGGACGACGGGCCGGGCATTGATGAAGGCCTGCGCCAGCAAGTGCTGACGCGGGGCGTGCGGGCCGACGAAACGGTGCCGGGCTCGGGCCTGGGCCTGGCCATCGTGGCCGACCTGGTGGCACTTTATGGCGGCAGCCTGCAATTGGGCCGCTCGGCGCTGGGCGGCTTGAAGGTGGAGCTGCAGCTGCCGGCGGCAGCTTGAGCCAGCCGCGCCTGGTTTGGGCAGGCTTCTATACTGGCGGCCTTTCCTTCACAGCCTCTGGACAAACACCATGAAACGCTGCGCCGCCCGCCTCGTCGCCCTGCCCGATGTCTGTG
>JBIKHR010000025.1:0-14931 GCA_044362035.1 Polaromonas sp.
TCGTAAGGATTAAGTTATGCCAAAGGCGTTCGATTAAGGCCCGAGCAGATTGGTGCCAAGCTGCGCGAGGGTGTGACCCGCAGCGAACATGAGCAACTCAAGGCTTTGGAACGAGAGAACCGGGAGTTACGCCGGGCCAATGAGATTTTGAAGCTTGCGAGTGTTTTTTTCGCCCATGCCGGATCGACCGCCGGCTCAAGTCCTAAGAGCCTTTGTTGACCAACACCGTGACACCGTCGGGGTCGAGCCCATTGGCAAGGCTTTGCAATTGGCCCCATCAGGTTACCGGCTTCATGCCAGAAGTCAACGCATACCCGCGCTGCAAAGCGACAGGGCTAAACGAGACTTGATTCTGGTACCGAAAATCAAGCGGGTGTGGGATTCGAATTGGCAAGTCTATGGAGCTGACAAGGTCTGGAAACAAATGAGCCGTGAAGGTATTGCGGTGGCCCGCTGCCCTGTTGAACGATTGATGCGTCAACAAAGCCTGTGCGGCGTGCGCCGAGGCAAGGTCATACGCACCACCACACCCGATACGTCAGCCAACTGCCCGTTGGACTGGGTCAATTGGCAGTTCAATGCGGATCGGCCCAATCAGCTGTGGGTGTCGGACCTCACGTACGTGTCCACTTGGCAAGGCTGGCTGTTCGTTGCGTTCGTCATTGATGTGTATGCCAGAAGAATGGTGGGTTAGCGAGTGAGCAACCCCATGCGCGCTGACTTCGTGTTGGGTGCACTGGAGCAGGCTTTGTTTGATCGTCAGCCACAGTGTCACGAACCATTGGTTCACCATTCTGTTGACGCCGACCAGCAGCTGACCAAAACTCAGCCCACACGGGAGCGACGGCCCGTCTTTTGCCCAGCGAACAGACCCACTGTTTCATGCCTTGACGAGGGTGCACACCCCAAAAATTCATTCCCTTCTGATAGCACATATCTGTATAGACAACAAGCTGGTGAATTTCCGGATACGGCCAGCCCAGCGCAAGTGCATGATGTGCAAACTGTGTTTTTTCTTTGGTGGATCAATGAGATATGGAAAATCCTTGATTTTGAGTTGTCCTGTCTATACAAGAAGAGCTTTGCCAGGTTGGCGTGACGGTGTTCTGTTGTCGCTGCTGCGGTGGTTCAATTTTTAAAGGCAGTTCTTGTGTGCACCACGTTCGTGAAAACTGCGGCCCACGTGGCCCTGTCTGCCGCCTTGACCACCACTGCCCAAGCGCAGGAAAGCAAACTTGCATTGGGCATGTCGGGCTGGACCGGATTCGCTCAACTCACCTTGGCAGACAAGGCCGGTCTCTTCAAGAAGCACGGCATGGAAGTTGAAATAAAAATGATTCCCCACAAGGACCGACACATGGCGCTGACCAAAGACCCCAAGAATTTATTGATGGACGTGCAACTTGGGGCGCATTGAGTCAGGATGACACGTTCGATGACCTCCACTGGCCCCCGGCGCAACCACGCAGCGCCTGCCTCCCGCTTGGCTAGCGGCGATGTGGCCTTGTTCCAGCAGGTCAAGGACCATATCGCGCGCCAGATTCAGGACGGCACATTGCGCGCAGGCGACCGCTTGCCGTCCGAGCACGAACTGGTGGCGCAGTTTGGCATCTCGCGCATGACCGTGAACCGGGCCTTGCGCGAATTGGTGACCCAAGGACGCATCGTTCGCATGGCCGGTGTGGGCAGTTTTGTGGCCGAACAAAAACCACAATCGACCCTGCTGCAAATCGTCAACTTGGCCAGCGAAATACGCCAGCGCGGACACGACTACACCTGCGAAATGCTGGTGGTCGAGCGCGTGGCGGCCACTCTCGAAGTGGCATCAGCCCTGAATGTGCGCACCAGTGAGTCGGTGTTCCATTCGGTTTGCGTCCACCTAGAAGACGGCGTGCCCATCCAGCTCGAAGACCGTTTTGTCAACCCGCAGGTGGTGCCCGACTTTGCGCAGCAGGACTTCAGTCAGCAACAGCCTTCGGAGTTTTTGGTGCGCACCGTGCCATTTGACGAAATCGAGCATGTGGTCGATGCCGTGCTGCCCACCACAGAACAGGCCCAGCGCTTACAGATGGACGCAGCAGAGCCGTGTTTGCTTTTAACCCGGCGCACCTGGACCCAAGGTATACCGGTGACGTTGGTTCGCTGCCTGCACCCGGCCAGCCGGTACCGACTGGGCAGTCGCTACAGCGCCAACGGAAACCCGATCTCAACCTGATCCGCTGCGCCGCAAAGCGCCATTATTTTTGAATGAACCGACCCTTTTCATGACACACCCTATTTTGAAACTCATTCCCGGCAACGTGCCTTTGGCCGACTGGTGCGCCATTTACCGAGGCGCCCAGCCAGTGCTGGACACCGCTTGTGCCGCTGCCGTGCAAGCCAGCGCCGACAGCGTGGCGCGCATCGTGGCCAAGGGCGAGCCGGTGTATGGCATCAACACCGGTTTTGGCAAATTGGCCAGTGTGCGCATTCCGGTCGAAGACCTGGAAACCCTGCAACGCAACATCGTGCTGTCGCACGCCGCGGGTGTGGGCGAAGCCACACCAGTAGCCATCACCCGGCTGATGATGGCACTGAAAATGGCCAGCTTGGCCCAAGGCGCCTCGGGCATTCGCCCCGCTACCCTGGCTTTGCTCGAAACCATGCTGACCCAAGGCATCATCCCCGTGGTGCCGGGACAAGGTTCAGTTGGCGCTTCGGGCGATTTGGCACCACTGGCCCACATGACCGCTGTGATGATCGGCGTGGGCGATGCCGACACGCCTCGGGGCCGCATGCCCGCCGAACAGGCGCTGGCCAGCGTAGGCTTAGCCCCAGTGACATTGGGCCCCAAAGAAGGCTTGGCGCTGCTCAACGGCACGCAGTTTTCAACCGCCCACGCGTTGGCGGGCTTGTTTGAAGCCGAACGCTTGTTCCAATCGGCTCTGCTCACCGGTGCTTTGGCGACGGATGCGGCCAAAGGCTCGGATGCGCCTTTTGATGCCCGCATCCACCGCTTGCGTAAGCACGGGGGACAGATCGCCACCGCCGAGGCTTTGCGCCAATTGCTCTTGGGCAGCGCTATCCGCGCCTCTCACCTTCACGGTGACGAGCGGGTGCAAGACCCGTATTGCCTTCGCTGCCAACCGCAGGTCATGGGGGCCTGCCTTGATGTCCTGCACAACGCCGCCCAATTGCTGGAGACCGAAGCCAATGGGGTGTCCGACAACCCATTGATCTTCAGCGACACCGACGAATCCTTGTCTGGCGGTAACTTCCATGCCGAACCAGTGGCCTTTGCCGCCGACATGATCGCCATGGCGATTTGCGAAATTGGGTCCTTGGCCGAGAGACGCATCGCGATGTTGGTGGACCCAGCACTGTCGGGACTGCCCGCTTTCCTCACCCCCAAGCCGGGGCTCAATTCGGGCTTCATGATTCCGCAGGTCACCGCCGCCGCACTGGTGTCTGAAAACAAACAACGCGCTTACCCGGCCAGTGTCGACTCGATCCCCACCTCGGCCAACCAAGAAGACCATGTATCCATGGCCGCGCACGGCGCGCGGCGCTTGCTGCCCATGGCCGAGAACGCCATGGCGGTGATCGGCATCGAGTGGATGGCCGCGGCCCAAGGCTGCGACTTCCACGCGCCGCTCAACACCAGCCAGGCCTTGGCCGCGATGGTGACTTTGCTGCGCACGCGCGTGGCGCACCTGAGCGACGACCGCCACATCCAGCCCGATATGCAAGCGGCCATCCACATGGTCAAGAGTGGTGCACTGCTCCATTGCGCAAACTCACTGACCATCACACCCCTGCCCGGCGTGCGCTGAACACCTTTGACACATCCATTTTTCATCTTCAAGGAGCCCACATGAGCACCCCCATAGACCCTCGCCTAGACCCGACCCGCGTGGTACGGGCTCCGCGTGGCAACACGCTGAATTGTAAAAATTGGGTCACCGAAGCGGCTTACCGCATGGTGCAAAACAACCTCGACCCAGAAGTGGCCGAAAACCCGCAAAGCTTGGTCGTGTACGGTGGCATTGGCCGTGCGGCGCGCGACTGGGCCTGCTTTGACCAGATTTTGGCTTCGCTGAAAGATATGAACGAAGACGAGACTTTACTCGTCCAGTCGGGCAAGCCGGTGGGCGTGTTCAAGACGCACGCCAACGCGCCGCGTGTGCTGATCGCCAACTCCAACCTCGTGCCCAAATGGGCTAACTGGGAGCACTTCAACGAACTCGATCGCAAGGGCCTGTTCATGTACGGGCAGATGACGGCAGGCTCGTGGATTTACATCGGCACCCAAGGCATCGTGCAAGGCACGTTCGAGACCTTTGTGGAGGCTGGGCGTCAGCATTACAACAACAGCTGGACAGGCCGCTGGATCCTGACAGCCGGACTGGGCGGCATGGGCGGTGCACAGCCCTTGGCCGCCACGCTGGCCGGGGCTTGCTCGCTCAACATCGAGTGCCAACAAAGCAGCATCGACTTCCGCTTACGCACCCGCTATGTGGACAAGCAAGCCAAAGACTTGGACGACGCCCTGGCCTTGATCGCGCAGCACACAGCTGCTAAAGAGGCGATTTCGATTGCCCTGCTGGGCAACGCGGCAGACATATTGCCCGAGCTGGTGCGTCGGGCGAAGGCCGGTGGCATGCGCCCCGACCTGGTGACCGACCAGACCTCGGCGCACGACCTGATCAACGGCTACCTGCCACCGAGCTGGACCGTGGCGCAATGGAAAGTCGCCCAGCACGACCCCGCACAGCACGCCCGCCTGAAGGCCGATGCGTCGCAAGGCTGCGCCACCCAGGTGCAAGCCATGCTGGACTTCCAGGCCATGGGTATTCCCACGGTGGATTACGGCAACAACATTCGTCAGGTGGCGTTTGACCATGGCGTGAGCAACGCATTCGATTTCCCTGGCTTTGTGCCCGCTTACATCCGCCCGATGTTCTGCGAAGGTAAGGGCCCGTTCCGCTGGGTGGCTTTGTCGGGTGACCCGGAAGACATCTACAAAACCGATGCCAAAATCAAGGAACTTTTTCCCGACAACACGCACACGCATCGCTGGCTCGACATGGCGCGCAAGCGCATCAGCTTTCAGGGCTTGCCTGCCCGCATTTGCTGGTTGGGCTTGGGTGAGCGGCACCTGGCCGGGCTGGCCTTCAACGAGATGGTGCGCACGGGCGAGCTCAAAGCCCCAATCGTTATCGGACGCGACCACCTGGACACCGGCTCGGTGGCCAGCCCCAACCGCGAGACCGAGGCCATGAAAGACGGCACCGACGCCGTGAGCGACTGGCCGCTGCTCAATGCCTTGCTCAACACCGCAGGCGGTGCCAGCTGGGTCAGTCTGCACCACGGCGGCGGCGTGGGCATGGGCTATTCGCAGCACTCGGGTATGGTCATCGTGGCCGACGGCACAGACGCGGCGGCCGAGCGCTTGGCGCGCGTGCTCGTCAACGATTCCGGCTCGGGCGTGATGCGCCACGCCGATGCGGGTTACGAACTGGCGATTGCAACGGCGAAGAAACAGGGCCTGAAATTGCCGATGATCCGTTGAGCCATGCTGCAACACTTCGACACAGCCCATTTGGCTGACAAAGCTTGGAAAAACGGCGGGGGCAGTACGCGGGAAATCGTGTGTAGCCCCGTGGGCGCTGACATTGACCATTTTGTTTGGCGGGTCAGCATTGCCACCATCGCACAGTCGGGGCCGTTTTCGATCTTTGCGGGTGTGGACCGTGTCATCATGTTGGTCCATGGCCAAGGGGTGCACCTGAAGTCCCTCAGTGCCATCAATCACCGACTGGACCAAACAGGCGTCCCCTTTGCTTTTCCTGGCGAGGCAGCCATCGATTGCACCTTGTTGGGTGCGACCTCAACGGATTTCAATGTCATGACCCAACGCGGTCGGGTGCGTGCCGAAGTCTTGGTGTTGCGTGAATCTACCTCGCTGCCCCCATCGTCACGTGGGCTGTTGTGGGTCATGCAAGGCACTTGGGACATGATGGGTTTGTCCATCTGCACCGAAGGACAGGGTTGTTGGTGGGATGGGGCAGTCCATGCTGGCGTGGTCAGGCTCAAAGAAGCCAACTCGGCGTTGGTTTGGGTTCATTTGATGGAGGAGGCGTGACATGCAAACCCGTCTCAGCGCACCGAGTTCATTGCCCAGCGCCGATGGCGTCTGGCACACGCTTCGACCAATGCCAGGCGCCTTGGACGACCCCACGCAGGAAATTGATGACCTCAACCTCGTGGTCCTGAACGGCCACATTGCTTGGATGGGGGCCGCCAACGCCTTGCCCACGTCCCACCGCGATTTGCCTCATTTCGATGGTGCTGGCGCGCTGCTCACACCGGGCTTGGTAGATTGTCACACCCACTTGGTCTACGGTGGCCATCGAGCCAACGAATTCGCCATGCGACTGCAGGGGGCCAGTTATGAAACCATTGCGAAAGCTGGTGGTGGGATAGTCTCCAGCGTGCGCGCCACGCGTGAGGCCGACGAAGACGCGCTGTTTGCGTCTGCCTCGCTCAGACTCGAAGAGCTGTTGGCCGAAGGCGTCTGCGCCATTGAAATCAAATCGGGTTATGGTCTTGCATTGGCGCATGAAAGAAAGCAATTGCGGGTGGCACGCCAATTGGCTGAAGCCTACGGCGTCACGGTGCGAACCACCTTTCTGGGTGCACACGCTCTGCCCCCTGAATACCTTGGCCGCAGCCAAGCCTACATCGACCTGGTCTGCCATGAGATGCTGCCCGCGTTGGCCGCCGAGGGTTTGGTCGACGCAGTCGATGTGTTTTGCGAACGCATTGGTTTTTCACTGGCTGAAACCGAGCAAGTCTTCCAAGCGGCTCAAGGGCTAGGCCTGCCTGTCAAATTGCACGCTGAGCAACTCTCCGACATGGATGGGGCTGCCTTGGCGGCCCGATACCATGCCTTGTCTTGCGATCACATCGAACACCTCAGTGCCAAAGGAATTGAAAGCATGCAAAAGTCTGGCACTGTCGCTGTGCTTTTGCCTGGGGCTTACTACACCCTGCGTGACACGCACCTACCGCCCATTGAAGCCTTGCGCTCTGCTGGCGTGCCCATGGCCGTGAGCACCGACCACAATCCCGGCACTTCCCCGGCCCTGAGCCTGCTGCTGATGGCCAACATGGCCTGCACCTTGTTTCGATTGACCGTGCCAGAAGCCTTGGCTGGCATCACCCGACATGCCGCACGTGCACTGGGGTTACAGGACACACACGGCACCTTGGGTGTCGGGCGTCCGGCCAACTTCGTTCTTTGGCGTGTCCAAGAGGCCGCCGAGTTGACCTATTGGTTTGGCCAACGTCCCGTGCGCTCAATCGTTCGCCAAGGCCGTATTGTGCAAGGATGAGCTCAAACAACATGAACCAAACACTCTTTGCACAAGATGCCCTACTTCCCAGCGGATGGGCGACCAACGTGCTGCTGCAGTGGAACCGTCAGGGTCAACTCACGGGTGTTCAGGCCAATGCCTTGCCGCCGCCCGGGTCGCCCCAAGCCCCTGGACCGGTGATGCCGGGCATACCGAATTTGCACTCGCACGCATTTCAGCGTGCTTTCGCTGGTCTGACCGAATACCGGGTCGAGGCCAACGACAATTTTTGGAGCTGGCGCACGCTGATGTACCGGTTTGCCTTGGCATTGACGCCCGATCAATTGGAGGTGATCGCCACGTGGCTTTACATTGAAATGTTGGAAGCCGGCTACACCCAAGTCTGCGAATTTCACTACCTCCACCACGAATCGAGCGGTCAGCCCTACGCCGATGACGCCACGCTGGCCGAGTGCTTGCTGCGTGCTGCACAAAACGCAGGCATCGCACTCACGCTGCTGCCGGTGCTGTACCAAAGCAGCGGCTTTGGCGGCACCAGCCCCAGCGATGGGCAACGGCGCTTCATCCGCAGCACCGATAACATGCTGAATTTGTTGATCAAATTGAAGCCTCTGTGTGATGCGCAAGACGCCAGACTGGGCCTGGCACCGCATTCGCTTCGCGCCGTGCCTCCCGTTGGGCTGCGCGAGGTGCTGTCCGGCTTGGATGCCATGGACAGGACGGCACCCATCCATATCCACATTGCCGAGCAGACGGCCGAGGTGGATGCGTGTATGGCTTGGAGTGGGCAGAGGCCGGTGGACTGGTTGCTGAACCATACTGATGTGAATCCCAGGTGGTGCTTGGTGCACGCCACGCACATGAGTGAACAGGAATACCAACGGGCAGCGACAAGCGGCGCGGTTGCAGGCCTTTGTCCCAGCACGGAAGCCAACTTGGGCGATGGCATTTTCGATGTGCCTCGCTGGTATTCGCACGGCGGTGCATTGGGCGTGGGTTCGGACAGCCACATCACCGTGAATGCCGCCGAAGAACTGATGCTGCTGGAATACGGTCAGCGACTGGTCCGACGCGAGCGCAATGTGCTGGCCAATCTCCAGCACCACCAAACGGCCACCGCCATGACGCTGGCTGCGGTGGCTGGCGGTGTTCAAGCTGCGGGTCGTGCCACACCTGGTCTGTCCACCGGTTTGGCGCTGGGCCAATCCGCAGACATGGTGGCATTGGACGCCCACAACCACGCCATGGAGGGTCTCAGTGCACCTGAGATGTTATCCGCTCACGTGTTTGCCAGCCACCGCACGTCGGCGCTACACAGCGTATGGGTGGGCGGTCAAGCACGTGTGGTCGAAGGGCGCCACGCTTTGCGCGAATCAGCAGCCCAAGCTTTTTTGGGTGCTCGTCGCGCGCTCATCTCCGAAAGCTGACCCATGAACACACCATCAACCCAAGAGCCTTATGTCTTTCACGCGGGCACTCGACCTTTGCTGGTATCCATGCCCCATGTAGGCACTCATATTCCCGTTGAGATTGCCCGTCGCCTAACGCCCGAAGCACGCCAGGTGCACGATACCGACTGGCACCTCGACAGGCTTTACGCCTTCGCGCAGGACATGGGCGCGTCCATCATTCAAGCCACCCATTCAAGGTACGTCGTGGATTTGAATCGCCCACCCGATGGGGCCAGTCTTTATCCTGGCCAAAATGTCACCGGCCTTTGTCCCGTGGATACCTTTGACAGCGCGCCGCTGTACATCGATGGCGCAGGCCCAGACGAGCCAGAGATCTCGGTGAGAAGGGATGAATTTTGGCGCCCTTACCACGATCAACTGGCCAAAGAACTTTCTCGCATGAAGGCCCGTCATGGCGTGGCCATGTTGTGGGATGCTCATTCAATCCGTTCGGTGGTGCCTCGTTTTTTTGAAGGTAAGCTGCCTGACTTCAACCTGGGCACAGCCGATGGTCTGAGTTGCGACTCCGTGCTGGCACAGCAGCTACTGACCATCGCCCAAGCAGCCCCAGGTTACACAGCCGTCCTCAATGGCCGTTTCAAAGGCGGCCACATCACCCGCCATTACGGTCAGCCGTCGTCGCACGTGCACGCCGTTCAGTTGGAGATGACGCAGTGCAGCTACATGCAAGAGTCCATGCCTTTCGACTACCTCCCCGAGCGCGCAGAGCGCACAAAGCCAACGCTGCGCGCCATGCTAGACGCGGTACTGACCTATGCAGAACGGACCTGATGTGGCCTGGAAGGGGCTGATGGAAACCAACACATTTTGGATCAGCGACATGAAACCTAAGTGCAACTTAAACTTGCAACACCCATTAACCTTCCAATATCATCATTTGTTTTTCGTGCAAGGATGAGATTGACATTGCCCATGACCACTTATCTGAGGAACACTTGGTACGTTGCAGCACTATCGCCAGAAATCGGTCGCGAGCCAAAGCCCGTCCTGATCTTGGGTGAAGCCGTGGTGCTGTACCGCACCCAAGCCGGCGCCGCTGTGGCGCTGGAAGACGCCTGCCCACACCGCAAGCTGCCATTATCTATGGGACGCATCAAGGGCGACGCCATCGAATGCGGCTACCACGGCCTCACTTTTGACTGCACTGGACAGTGCATTGATGCCGCCACCCAGACCCGCATCCCGCCCTTTGCCAAGGTGCGCAGCTACCCCGTGCAAGATAAGTATGGCCTGCTGTGGATCTGGATGGGCGATGCGGCGTTGGCGACCTCACACCCGGTTTTCGAGATGGAACACCACGGCCAACCGGGATGGAGCTTGACCAAGGGCGACCAGTTGCTGGTTGACTGTCACTACCTGTGGCTGGTGGATAACCTGCTCGACCCATCCCATGTGGCTTGGGTGCACCGCAACTCTTTTGCCGGCGCCGGTACCGACAATACGCCCTTGCAGATTGCCGCCGATGCCGGTGGCGTGATCTGCAGTCGGTGGCTGATGGACCAGCCACCACCCCCGTTCTACGCCCCACTGGTGAAGTTTTCCGGCCACGCCGACCGGTTGCAACATTACGAAGTGCGCTATCCCTCACTGGCAATCAATATGGGCATTTACACCCCCGCTGGCAAAGGGGGTCCGGGCATGGTGGACGGGCCAGAGACCTACCGCATGGTGTCGTACAACTTTCTAACACCCATTGACGAGAACCATACCCGCTATTTCTGGCTGCAGCACCGCAACACCGATGCCGACGACGAGGCGCTGACCCTGCGTATCGCGGCCGGAGCCAAGGCCGCGTTTGAGGAGGACAAGGTGGTTCTCGAAGCTGTGCACCGCGGCATGAAAAACCGAACCACCCAGACCACCGGCCTGCTGCTCGATGCCGCTGCCACCCGGTTCCGCGCAGGGCTGACAGCGCTGATCGAGGCTGAGCTCAAGGCCGGGCCTCAGTCCCCGGCAGGCTCTTTGTAGTAGCCCACCACGTCGCCCTGGGTGGTGACGCCCAGACCGTTGAGCAGTCGGTTTGAGTAGTTAAAGTAGGCGCAGACCTGGTTCACCTCCAGAATCTCGCCATCTTCACAGCCGACAGCCTTGAGCGCCTCGAAGTCGCTTTTTTCCATATGCGCCACATCAGCGGTCAGTTTTCTAGCGTAACGCAACAGATTCAGTTCCTTACCCGAAAAGGCAAGCTCAGGCTGCGCCGCTGACAGAGCATCCCAGACCAACTGAGACCGTGCCGGGTCATTCATGAGTCGGCGTGCGTTGGCAAAGTGATGGGTCAGGCTGTAATCGCATTGGTTGGTCATGCTGACATAGGACGCCACCACTTCAAGAAACCAGAACGGCAGGGTGTTGTCCGGGTTGTGCAACACGCTGCGGTAGAGCACCAGATGCCCCTCCATGCTGTGCGGCCGCAAGCTGTGCGCCCGCATCACGTTGTCCACCGTGCCGCTGGGCGTCAGTGCCAGCTGGTAAACCTCTTTGAGTTTGCCAGTGGCCTCCTCCAAAGGAATCATTTTGATCCATGCGCTCATGGCATTTCCTGGTTAATGGACCGACGGTCCTGGGGTTTGCGGGAAAAAATACTTTCGACCATGGGCACGAAGGTCTCCAGTGGCTCGCAGCGGTAACTGGGGTCAGCTGCTGCCTGGTCATAACGCGCCACAAACTCGGCCGTCCAGTCGAAGTGCGGGTGACCGCGCCAACGCTCCCGCTCGTGCTGATTGACGCCCGGCATATGGGGCGAATGCAAGTTTTGAAACGTAGCGTGGTGACGAAGCATCCAGTAATTGCGATCCGACACGTAGGCCCCTAGTAGCGTGGCCGCAAAATCGCCATGCAGCAACGGGCAGGCAATGAAGCCGACATCGTGCAGCAGCGCCACCACCACATCTTCTTCCGTTAAGCCGTCGCGCAACACCATGGTGGCCGACTGCAGGCAATGCCGGTAGTTGTTGACTTGGTAGCCAAAACAAGGGTCATGCTCGCTAGCACTCAGCAGGCGCAACGCCTGTGCTGCTTGGTGGCGCCCTAGATAGGCACTGCGCTGCTCTTCAAGCAAGACCCAGTCGTCAGGTGACAGGTCTTCCAGCGCAATTTTGTCAAGATAATGCCAAGCTGGGTCGGCTAGGGGGCTGCGCAAAGTTAAATCGTTCACAGTGTCTCCTTATTTAAGAGGCCAGCCAGGCTTGCGTTGCGGAGCGCCACGGCGTCAAGGCACGGACAACGTCAGGATGTGCCGACGCAGACTTCAACCATTCTTCCAGCACCGCCGGCAAAGTCAGCGGCTGGCCACAGGCGGCGAGCAGCAGGCTCGCCAGTGGCAAGGTTACCAAGGGCCCACAGTCGGCTAGACCAATTGTCGGCGCCAGCAGGAATGGTCGGGGCTGGACCCAGCCGGCCAACTGGCGCAGCAGCGCGTCGATATCGTCGTGCAGCGCCAACACCTTCTGCGGGTTGCGCTGCACCGGTTTAACATGGGCAAACAACGCACGCACCTTGGGCTCCAGATAAAGGTCGTGGTAACGGCATAGAAACCGCGCTCGAGCCCGCAGTTGCAAGTCCTGCGGCAGCATGGGAGGCGAAGGATAGCGTTCTTCTAGGTATTCGTTGATCGCCTCTGATTCGGACAACACCCAACCGCCCTCCTGAATAGCTGGCAGGGTACCCATGGGTACCAGCGCGCGGTACTCGGCCGAACGATAGCCCTTCTCCGGTGCGCGTTCTTCAAAATCAATGCCTTTCACGCACAGCACCAGCCGCACCTTGGCGCTGTAACTGGAAAGGGCGGTGGCATGGAAGATCATGATTCACTTCCATTTAGAAAGTCAGAATAGTCTTTTGCCGCAGCTTCTGCTGCAGACTCTATCAGGGCCCTGCCATGTTCAGCCATACCCAGGGCAGAGTGCGAGCCGACACGACCGTCTGGAAACTGTGCTCGATGGGCATCTGCGTTTTCATGGTTGTCGCCGCCATGCAATTTGATAAAGTCAGCACTTAATAAAGGTGGCTGCGGTAGTTGGTCTGGGCGGCTGGCTGCTGGTAACTGGTGCCGAGTAATCGCCAATTCCGAAGGCGTGGCATGCATGCCTTCGGCAGCACCATAAAGTCGCTGCCGGATTTCATTGACTTCTGCAAAGTCCCACCAACTTCGAAGTCGGCAATGCACGGTGGCGACTGCGTGCAGGCCCAAACTTTGGTTTGCATACAGTTCCTGAAACGCACAGTTGGCCGGGGAAATATTCCCTCCATGCCCGTTGAGGAAGTAAAAACGCTCAAATCCATGCCGCGCCAAGGACTGAACATAATCGATGATGACCTGAATCAGCGTTGTCGGACGCAAAGAAATGGTGCCAGGAAAAGACAAATTGAATTGTGCCTGACTGAGGGTCAGGGTCGGCCCAACCAAAGCGCCGCAGCGTTTTGCCATGGCATAGGCAATGGTCTCCGCTGTGATGCTGTCAGTGCCAATCAGTCCAGTGGGCCCGTGTTGCTCGGTTGAGCCGGTGGGAATAACCAATCCCTTTGAGCGTTTTAGGTAGGCTTCCACGTCTGGCCAAGTGGAGTGATGAAGGATCATGGTTCAATTGGTTGGGGTAAGCCTATGTTTCATCCGGCATACTAAATTGGACACCAACAATATCATGAAACGTCCGCTTCCAGCCATTAGCGACTGACGGTGCATAAACGCATGCACCTCTGATTTGTTTTTTCAAAGGAAGTTCGTTCAAGCCAATCTTACCTACAGCTACTTCTGGCGCGATGGCACTCCCCCAAATCAGTAGGCAAATAATGAAGTCAAAAACTTAAATGGAGAAACGCAAATACGGCGAACGAAAGACGCCGTCGAGTTCAAAGACGAGGCGGTCAAACAAGTCATCGACAAGGGCCACTCGGTTGTCGATGTAGCCAAGCGGCGAGGTATCCCGGACAACGTTTTGTACACATGGGTGAGAAAGTAGCCTCGGATATTGCCCGGGGGCTACTTGATGGTACGAGTGTCATCAAAATAAGTCTTCTCAGCTCCCTCAATTAAGCCGGGCACTCAGACGAACGCCGCCTGTGACCGGTAACAGACCTATTTGCTCAATATCTTTTGCAGGAAATCTTTGGCGCGTTCGGTTCGCGGTGCGCCAAAGAATGTTGTCACCGGCGCTTGCTCGATGATTTGACCATGGTCCATGAAGACGATTTCATCGGCAACCTCGCGGGCAAATCCCATCTCATGGGTGACGACCAGCATCGTCATACCGTCTTTGGCCAGATCCCGCATGACTTGAAGCACCTCGGAGATCAGTTCTGGGTCTAGGGCCGAGGTGGGTTCGTCAAACAGCATTGCTTTGGGCTCTAGGGTCAGCGAGCGGGCAATTGCCGCGCGTTGTTGCTGGCCCCCTGATAGCCTCGCCGGGAACTTGTCCGCTTGATCAGAAATGCCCACCCGGTCAAGGTAATGCATGGCCAATTTTTTGGCCTCGGTCGGGTTCATGCCTTTGGCTTTGATGGGGGCCAGCGTCAGGTTGTCCAATACCGTCATGTGGGGGTAAAGCTCAAAATGCTGGAACACCATGCCTACAGAAAGTCTTAATGCGGGCAGATTTTTACAGCCGCGAACGCCAACCCCATCGACCCAGATGTCGCCCGATTGAAATGGCTCCAAGCCATTGATGCATCGCAGGAGAGAGCTCTTCCCTGAGCCACTCGGACCGCAAATAACGATGCACTGGCCTTTGTTGACGCTTAAAGAGACGCCATCGAGCGCCTTGAACTTGTCAAACGCCAAGCTAACCTGCTTGATGTGAATGATCGGCTGAGTCATTGGCCCTGGCCCTTTTCGAATTTTCTGGAGACAAGAGACCCGCCATAGCAGATCAGAAAGTAGATCAGGGCAACTGCCAGGTACATCTCCGTCGGCCTCCCAGTGCGCTCGGCAATCATGGCCGTGGTGTGAAGCAGTTCGTCATAGCCCACCACATAAGCCACGGTAGTTCCCTGTAACACCAGAATACATTGCGTGGTGAGTGCCGGCAGCATCGCCCTGATGGCTTGAGGTAGCACGATGTGTTGCATGGTCTGCCGATAGCTTAGGCCGGAGGACAATCCCGCTT
>JBIKHR010000250.1:0-4615 GCA_044362035.1 Polaromonas sp.
ATTATCGTTTTTATGAACCGGCCCGGTCATCAATTGCCTGTATATTGGCAGGCAGCAGGCAGTTCTCGCTTTCACCGGCGGGGTTTGCCAGGCTTGATGCTCAATGCCGGTTTCCATGTCCATGGAGGTTCGTTTGAAAGTCTTGAAGCTGTCCGCCCAGGGTTTGCCACAGTCGTGGATCAGCCTTGAAGAAGCCGTGTTGCACTACGCCGCCGGAGAAGTGCGTTGGGAAGCCGGAGCGCAGGTAGCGCTCTTCAGGGGCGGGCACAACGCCCGCACCGGCCTGCAATCGACCATCACCGTCAACAGCATCATCGGCACACGCGGCGTGCCCAGCATCAACCCTTTCGATCTCAAACCCGGGCTGACCAACAGCAAGTTGTTTGCGCGCGACCGCAATGTTTGCGCTTACTGTGGCGGGCACTTTCATGAAGAAGAGCTGACGCGGGAACACATCGTGCCTTTTGCGCAGCAGGGCGTAGACACCTGGATGAACGTGGTCACGGCCTGCCGCGGCTGCAACCACCGTAAAAGCAGCCGCACGCCCGAGCAGGCCAGCATGCCCCTGATTTACACGCCCTACGTGCCCAGCCTGTGGGAGGACTTCATTTTGCGCAACCGGCGCATCCGGGCCGACCAGATGGAGTTTTTAATGGCGCACGTGCCCAAAAACTCACGGCTGCTTAGCTAGCCGCGCGCCGCCTTCTCAGGCAAAAACGCCAGCGGTGTCCTGCATGCGCGCAGACACTTCGCCCAGCTGGTGCAGCGAATCCCCGAAAGTCATCTCGAGCTGCGTCAGCTTCTTGAAGCAGTGGCTGACGATGTACTCATCTGTCACGCCGATGCCGCCGTGCAACTGCACCGCCTGCTGACCGACAAAACGCATCGACTGCCCAAGCTGGTACTTGGCGCGGGCCATGGCGGCGCGACGTTCAGAGGCCGGCGCATTGAGCTTGAGGCTGGCGTAGTAGCTCATGGAGCGGGCCAGTTCGAGCTGCATCTTGACGTCGGCCACACGATGGCGCAGCGCCTGAAAACTGCTGATGGCCACGCCGAACTGCTTGCGCTGGTTCATGTAGTCCACGGTGATGGCCAACGTGCGGTCCATCACGCCCACGGCTTCGGCGCAGGCCGCGGCCAGGCCAATGTCCACCGCCTGCTCGAGTGCCGCCAGGCCGTCGGTTGTGACCAGCGTGGCTGTGGCATGGCTGAGTTGGAGTTCAGCGGCCCGGCTGCCGTCTTGCGTGCCATAGCCGCGCGTGCTGACGCCGGGCGCCGCGCGCTCGACCAGAAACAGCGCCTGCCGGCCTTTGGCCATGGCGGGCACTAAAAAGGCATCGGCTTGGTCGCCCGCGGGCACCACGCTTTTGCTGCCGCTGATTTGCCAGCCGCCTTCGCTGTTACTTTCAGTGGCCCGGCTTGCGCACAGGTCCAGCCGGTAGCGCGCAGCGCGCTCCTGGTGCGCCAGCACCACCAGCGCGTGCCCGCTGGCAATGCGCGCAAGCCAGGCGGTCTTGAGCGCTTCCGGGGCCCAGGCGTTGAGGACTGCGCCGGCCAGCAAGGTCTGGGCGAGCGGCTCGAGCACCAAGCCGTGGCCCAGCGCCTGCATGGTCACCATGCCCTCGACCGGGCCCATGCCCATGCCGCCATGCGCCTCAGGAATGTACAGGCCGCACAGGCCGAGTTCGGCGAGTTCGTTGTAAGCCTCTCGGGAGAAGCCGCCGGCCCGCACGATGCTGCGTCGGCGCTCGAAGTCGTAGCCTTTGTCAACCCACTTGTGCACCGCGTCACCCAGCTGTTGCTGGTCGTCAGAAAAATCGAAATCCATGGTGGGGGTCTCCTTCAGCCGAGCACGGTTTGCGCGACGATGTTGCGCTGCACTTCGTTGCTGCCGCCGTAAATGGTGGTTTTACGCATGTTGAAATAAGTCGATGCCAGCGGCGCGCAGTGCAGGGCTCCGCCCGGAAAGCCGCCCAGACCGCCGTGGGCCTGGTCGCCTTGCCAGCCGGCGTCCATCGCTTCCTGAATGAAGGGCAGGCTGAAGGGGCCACCGGCGAGCATCATGAGTTCGGCATAGCGTTGCTGGATCTCGCTGCCGCGGATCTTCAGAAGCCCCGCAATGTCGAGCGAATTCTTGCCGGTTTTCTCGGCTGACAGTACGCGCAGCACCAGCATTTCGAGCGCCACCACATCGACCTCCAGCTTGGCGATCTCGTCGCGAAAACGCGGCTCGTCGTACATACCTTCGGCCTTGGCAACGCGCTTGAGGCGCTCGAGCTCGCGCTTGGTACGGTTGACGTCGGCAATGTTGGTGCGCTCATGGCCGAGCAGGTATTTGGCGTAAGTCCAGCCCTTGTTTTCTTCGCCGATCAGGTTGTTGGCGGGCACTTGCACGTTGTCGAACCAGACCTCATTGACTTCGGCCTCGCCGTCGAGCAGCACGATGGGGCGCACCTTCACGCCGGGTGACTTCATGTCGATCAGCAGGAAAGAAATGCCGGTTTGCGGCTTGCCTTCGGTGCTGGTGCGCACCAGGCAAAAAATCCAGTCGCCGTGCTGGCCCAGCGTGGTCCAGGTCTTCTGGCCATTGACGATGTAGTGCTCACCCTGGCGCTCGGCCTTGCATTTGACGGAGGCCAGGTCCGAGCCGGAACCTGGCTCGCTGTAGCCTTGGCTCCACCAGACCTCGCCGCTGGCGATGCCGGGCAAAAAGCGTTGCTGCTGCTCAGCGTTGCCAAAGGCCATGATGACAGGCGCCACCATCACCGGCCCGAAGGGCACGACGCGTGGCGCGCCGGCCAGGGCGCATTCTTCTTCAAACAGGTGTTTTTGCACCGCGCTCCACCCCGGACCGCCAAAGGCCTGGGGCCAGCCGTGGCCCAGCCAGCCTTTCTGGCCCAAGATCCGGGCCCAGCGTTGCAGGTCGTCTTTGGACAGGCGCAGCGCGTGATGCACCTTGTGCGAGATGTCGGCGGGCAAATTCGCCAGGACCCAGGCGCGTATGTCTTCGCGAAACTGCTGTTCTTCGGGGGTGAAAGCTAAATCCATGGCGGGTGTCTCCGGGCTGCACGCAATTGTGCATTTGTAGCACGCGGGCCGCCGGCGTCATGTCTCAGCTGGAACAAAATGCGCCGGCCATAAACTAGCGCCCATGACAGCGAGCTTGAAAAACATCGTCATCCTGATTTCCGGCGCGGGCTCCAACATGGAAGCGATCATCAGGACGGCACAAAACGAACACTGGGCCGCGCTGCTGGGCGCCCGCGTGGTGGCAGTGATCAGCAACAAAGCCGATGCGCCAGGGCTGGCGATGGCGCATAGCCTGGGCGTGGCCACTGAGGTGCTGGACCACCGGGGCTTTGAAAGCCGCGCGGCTTTTGATGCGGCGCTGCAAGCGCGCATTGACGCGCACAGCCCGGCGCTGGTGGTGCTGGCCGGCTTCATGCGCATTCTGACGCCCGGCTTTGTAGCGCATTACGCCGGCCGACTGGTCAACATCCACCCTTCGCTGCTGCCGGCCTTCAACGGGCTGGACACGCACCGCCGCGCCATTGCGGCTGGCTGCCAGGTCGCCGGAGCGACGGTGCACCAGGTCACGGCCGAGCTGGACCACGGGCAGATACTGGCGCAGGCGGTGGTGCCGGTGTTGCCCGGTGACAGCCCCGAGGCACTTGCCGCGCGCGTGCTGACGCAAGAGCACCGGCTGTACCCGCAGGCCGTGCGGGCTTTGTTGGCGGATTTGCCGGGCTTGCCGGCGCTTTAGCCGGCAGCTTGTCCAGCGGCTGGTTAGGCGGCTGGTTAGGCGCCTTTCGCGGCGCGCAGCTGGTGCAGCGCCGCCTGCACCACGCTGCTTGCGTCCACCCCAAAGAAGCTGCGCAAGGCTGCGCGCGTGTCGCTGCGGCCAAAACCATCCGTGCCCAGCGTGAGGTAATCGCGGCCCGCCGGCAGGAAGGCGCGCACGCTTTCGGGGACGGCTCGCACATAGTCGGTGGCGGCGATGACGGGCCCGTGGCTGTCAGCCAGCTGCCGCGCCAGAAAGGGTGTGGCGCCGGCCTCGCCATTCAGGGCCTGCTTTTCGCGCGCAATTCCATCGCGGGCCAGCTCACTCCAACTCGTGATGCTGTAGACGGTGGCGCTCACGCCCTGGCCGGCCAATTGCTGCGCGGCCTTGATGACTTCGGTCAGGATCGCCCCCGATCCGAGCAGCGTGACTTCAGACGCCCCCGTGGCGGCGGCCTTATAACGGCCGAAGCGATAGCAGCCGCGGATGATGTCGTCTTCCGAGCCGGCAAGCAGGTCGGGCTGGGCGTAGTTCTCGTTCATCAGCGTGACGTAGTAAAAAACGTCTTGTTGCTCCACCATCATCTCTTGCATGCCCCGGTCAATGATGACGGCGAGTTCTGCGCTGAAGGCCGGGTCATAAGCCTTGCAGTTGGGGATGGTGGCGGCCACCAGATGGCTGGTGCCGTCCTGATGCTGCAGGCCTTCGCCGCCCAGGGTGGTGCGTCCCGAAGTGGCGCCCAGTAAAAAGCCGCGGGCCCGCTGGTCGGCGGCGGCCCAGATCTGGTCGCCCACTCGCTGAAAGCCGAACATCGAGTAATAAATATAGAAGGGC
>JBIKHR010000251.1:0-4584 GCA_044362035.1 Polaromonas sp.
GGGCGCCATAGCTGGCGTGCAGGCTGTGGATCACATTTTTGGGGGCGCTGGTACCCAGCACGTCAAAACGGAAACCGGTTTCCATCGGGTGCCGCACCAGCAGGCGCACTTCCATGGGCTGGCCGCGCCGTACCGGAGAAGACAGCTGGATGCGGGCAAGCATGTCAGGAGGCGTCCATGCAGGCAGACTCGGTCACTTCGACCTCGGCCGTGCCCTGCCACCAGCGGCCGTCAGAGGTCTGGGCCAGCGCCATCACTGTCTGAGAACCGTTGAGCCGCACGCGCGTGGCGATCTCGGCCTTGCCTGACCAGGGGCCTAGGTCAAAGTCTGCAATCACCGGCCGCGGGTTGCGGTTGGACAGCAGCACCAGTCGCTGCACATGGTCGGCCTGCGTCATGGGGCTTTCGATGCGTACGCTCAGTGGCACCGTGAAACCGTTGTCAGCCAGCCGCGGCGTGGTCACCGTCACGCGCGCTTCGCTGGGGACAGCGTCGCCTGTGAAAGGCCGGTAGAGCAGCGACAAGTCCAGCGTAGGTGCCAGTGCCTGGGCGTGCGCCCGACCCACCCCCAGCAGCGCGCAGGCCAGCAATCCGCCCAAGCCCTGTCGGCGGGACAAGGCGGGGGCGGCTTCAGACAATGCGCAGACCGTGGTTCTTCAGGGGCAGATTGCGCATCGGCTTACCGGTGGCGGCAAAGATGGCGTTAAGTATGGCCGGCGCCACCACGCAGATGGTGGGTTCGCCCACGCCGCCCCAGAAGTCAAAGGTCGGTGCGATCACGGTTTCGATGCGCGGCAACTGGCGCAAGCGGGCAATCGGATAGCTGTCGAAGTTGGTATTGACCATGCGCCCGTTGGCCACGCTGGACTGGCTTTGCAAAGTGTCAAAGGCATAAGCCACTGAGCCTTCGACCTGCGCGGCGATCTGATCGGGGTTAACCGCATGGCCGCAATTGGTGGACAGCACCAGCCGGTGGACTTTGACCTCTTCGCCCTTGACCGATACCTCGGCGACCGCAGCGGTGTAACTGCCATAACCCATGAATTGGGCGATACCGCGGTGCACGCCTGCGGGCAATGGTTTGCCCCAGCCGGCTTTGTCTGCGGCAGCATTCAACACGGCCAGGTGCTTGGGATGCTTTTGCATCAGAGCACGGCGGAACTCCAGCGGGTCTCGGCCGGCCGCCGCAGCCACTTCTTCCATGAAGCACTCGAGGTACAAGCCGTTCTGGTTGGTGTTGACACCACGCCAAGCGCCGACCGGCACATGGGTGTTGCGCATCGCGTACTCGGTGCGCAGGCTTGGCACGGTGTAGCCGAGTTGTGCGTCACTCGGCGCAGCCGTTAAGCCTTGCAACTGGCGCAGGTCTTTACCGTCTTTGATGTTTTGCGGGCTCAGGTAGGCGTTGATCGACTGACCGGAGACCCGAAGTTGCAGGCCCAGCAGATTGCCCTGCGCGTCCAGACCGGCTTCCAACTTGCACATCCCGATGGGGCGGAAGTAGTCTTGCGCCATGTCTTCTTCGCGGCTCCACACCATCTTGACGGGCACGCCCTTCATTTGCTTGGCCAGCAAAGTGGCCTGGCGTACAAAGTCTTGCGTGCCTCCGCGCCGGCCGAAACCGCCGCCCAGGGTGTGGTTGTAGACCTCGCATTTGTCCAGTGGCAAACCGCTGGCAGTCGAGAGGGCGGCCATGGAAGCCTCGGCATTTTGGCTGGCGACCCAGACCTCGGCACGGTAGTCGGTGACCAGCGCCGTGCAGTTCATGGGCTCCATACAGGCATGGGTGACAAAGGGGGTGCTGTAAACCGCCTCGACACGTTTGGCTGCGCCGGCAATCACTTGGGGCGCGTTGCCGATGTCGATGTCGGCAAACACATTGTTGGTTGCGGTCAGGCCTTCTTTGAGCCGGGCGTCGATGGTGGCGCTGCTTTCCTGGCCGTTGGCGCCTTCATTCCAGACGATGGGCAGGTCCAGCAGCGCCATCTTGGCGCGCCACCAGTTGTCAGCCACCACGGCCACGGCGTTCTCGTCTACCTTGTAGACGCCCTGAATGCCTTTGCGACCCTTGAGTTTGGCTGCGTCAAAGCTGACCAGCTTGCCGCCAAAGACCGGGCTGGCCTGAATGGCTGCATAGACCATGCCGGGCAGGCGGGTGTCGATGGCGTAGTTTTGTTTGCCCATCACCTTGAGCGCGGTGTCCACACGCTTGAGGGGCTTGCCGGCAATCTTCCATTGGCGCGGGTCACGCAGCACCAGTGTCTTCGGGTCTGGCGGTGTCAGCTTGGCTGCGGCCGAAGCCACCTTGCCGTAGCTGAGCTTGCGGCCTGTGCCGGTGTGGGTGATCACGCCTTTGCTCACGGTCACTTCGCTCACCGCAACGCCCCACTGGTTGGCCGCCGCTTGCAACAGCACGGTGCGGGCTGCAGCGCCGCCTTGACGCATGTAATCTTGCGAGCCGCGTATGCCCCGGCTGCCACCGGTGGACATGTCGCGCCAGACGCGCTTGCGGGCCAGGTTTTGGCCGGGCGAGATCATTTGTACTTTGACGCGCGACCAATCGCAGTCGAGCTCTTCAGCCACCAGCTGGGCCAGGCCGGTGTGGGTGCCCTGGCCCATTTCAGCGCGGGCCACGCGGACGATGCAGGTTTCGTCGGTTTGCACCACCACCCAGGCGTTGACCTCGGGTGAATCGGCGCCGGCACTTTGTGCGCCGGCAGGGAAGTGAAAGCCCAGCGCCAGGCCGGTGCCGGCAGCGGCACTGGACAGCACAAAGGCGCGGCGGGACAAGCGGGTGTTTGTCGACATGGTCATGTGCGCTGCTTTCAGGCTTGGGCCGTTGTGGGTTCGATAATTTCGCCAGCATCGCTGACCATGTGGATCACCGATCCCACGCCCTTGCCGGTTTTAGCGGCCAGATGGATGGCCGCACGGATGCGCTGGTAGGTACCGCAGCGGCAGATGTTGGTCATGGCCTCGTCAATGTCGGCGTCGGTGGGTTTGGGTTTTTTGCGCAGCAAGGTGGTAGCCGCCAGGATCTGGCCGGACTGGCAGTAACCACACTGCGGCACATCGAGCGCCTTCCAGGCCATTTGCACAGGGTGTGAGCCGTCCTTCGACAAGCCTTCAATCGTCATCACCCGTTGGCCCACAGCGGCAGACACCGGGTAGGAACACGAGCGCACAGGCTCACCATTGAGGTGAACCGTGCAAGAACCGCACTGCGCAATGCCGCAACCGAATTTGGTACCCGTCATGCCCAGCTGGTCGCGCAGCACCCACAGCAGAGGCATCTCGGGCTCGACGTCTACTTCATGGTTTTTACCGTTGATATTCAATTTCAACATGCGTGATCCTTGGTGTTCAAAAAGGCTAGGTTAGTGGGCAAGCGGCCACTATCAATTAAGTGGAAACCCGAGTCTTTTGCTGCAGACGGATGCTCAATTCAGCCGGTCATCGGCGATCATTTTTCCGAAGGCCGCCCGCGCCAGTGCCTGCTCAATGTTTTTACCCAAAAGCGGCGAAATGCATAAGCCATTTGTCATCTAAGGCACTTTCTTCGGACTGTCCTGTGGCGCGCCCGTCGAACGCGGCTGTCGCAGCCGGCGCGCATCGCGCCCTATCACGATGGACCCGACAGCCAGCACTGTGCCCAGCACAATCGCCAGGGGTGCCAGGCCGGCGACGACGGCCAGCGCACCGAAGCAGACCGGAACAGTGACCTCAATCGATTTGTTGACAGTCTGGCGCATGCCGATCGCCTCGGCTGCACGGCCAACGGGTGCGCGTGCATAAGTGAGCGCCATCGACAGCGGCATGCCGCAGCCTATTGAAAACCCGAACGCGGCCGTCAGCAACAGCAGTACCCAGGGCTGCGTGGTTGAGATGGTCAGCACGCCAACCAGTGCAGCAAAGCCGAGCGCGCAGCTCAGCACCCCTTCTTCGCCAAAACGCCCAACCAGCCTGGGAAGGGCCATCCGAACCAAGAAGGTCGCCGCGGAAAAGGTGGCGAGCAGCGTGCCGATGAATGTCGCCGAGAACCCAAGGGATGAGCCATACAGCGGGATGAACAGCGCAAACAACTCGTTGCCAGACTCGACAATGGCCGCCGCAATCAGCGCGCGGCGAAGCGCTGGAATTTTCCACAGCTCATAGGTCGATGCGCGCACCGTGCTCTCGGATTTCGCCTTCACCGTTGGATTACGGACGGGCAGCCACCAAGCAATGGCTAGCGCGAGCAGCGGCCCTATCGCGAGCAAAAGTGCTGTGCTGCGATGGCCCATGAGATCGATCGACACACCCGTGCCGGCACGACCCAGCACGCTTGAGAATGCAACCGCCAGCGAGTAATAGCTGAAGTTTCGGGTGCGGTCACTGTTTGCGCCCATGCTGCCCACAAGGCTTTGACCCGCGACCACATAGACCATGAAGAACACGCCGATCAGCGCCGCGCAGGCGTAGAGCGCCCACAGTGCGGGGGTGAGAAATACGCTAGCAATAGCGATGGCTATGCCGCCGCAGCCGATCAGCAGCGGCAGGCGCACGCCGATCCTGTCGACCCAGCGCCCGGCGCTGATCGCCAGG
>JBIKHR010000252.1:0-4582 GCA_044362035.1 Polaromonas sp.
AGGACGTGTTTGTCGACACGCGCAGCATCGTCGAGCCGGCCGGCGCGCTGGCGGTGGCCGCCATCAAGCAGTACGTGGCCCTGCACAAAACCAAAGGTGAAACCTACGCGGCCATTTTGTGCGGCGCTAACATGAACTTTGACCGTCTGCGTTTTGTCGCCGAGCGCGCCGAAGTGGGCGAAGAGCGGGAGGCGCTGTTTGCCGTGACCATTCCCGAAGAGCGCGGCAGCTTCAAGCGGTTTTGCGAGTTGATCGGCGCGCTGCCCGGCGGCCCGCGCAGCGTGACCGAGTTCAATTACCGCATCAACGACGCTGCCCAGGCGCATGTGTTTGTGGGCCTGACCACGCAGGGCAAAGGCGAAAGCCGCAAGATCGCCGGCACCTTCAGCAAGAACGGTTTCAAGGCCCTGGACCTGACGCATGACGAGCTGGCCAAAGAGCATGTGCGCCACATGGTGGGCGGGCACAGCGCATTGTCCAAAGACGAGCGCCTGCTGCGCTTTGAATTTCCTGAACGGCCGGGCGCTTTGCTTAAGTTTCTTTCGACCATGCGCCCGGGCTGGAACATCAGCCTGTTTCACTACCGCAACCAGGGCGCCGACTACGGCCGCATCCTGGTCGGTCTGCAAGTGCCCAAGGCCGACAACGCCGCTTTCAAGTCCTTTTTGGCCACGCTGGGTTACCCGCACGTGGAAGAAACGGACAACCCGGTTTACAAGCTGTTTTTGAAGAGTTGAATTGGGGAGGGGATGGCCCCCCGCAGCGCATCGCAACCGTGTGATCATTTTGGAAAGCAAATAAGCATGGCAACCAATCTCGACGGGCAACTGGTGGTGGCAATCTCCTCGCGGGCGTTGTTTGACTTTGAAGAAGAAAACCGGGTCTTTGAAGACGGCAAAGCGCAGCAAGCGGGCGGGGGCAAACACGATGCCGCTTACATGCAATTGCAGCTGGACCGGCTTGACGTGCCGGCCAAGCCGGGCGTGGCGTTTTCATTGGTTAAAAAACTGCTGGCCTTCAACGATGTTCCGGAAACACCGGGCGAAGCGCAGGCCAGCGGCAAGCAGCGCGTGGAGGTGGTGATCCTCTCGCGCAATGACCCGGTGTCGGGCATGCGCGTGTTTCGATCGGCGCAGCACTACGGGCTGAAAATTCAGCGCGGCACCTTCAACCGCGGCGAGCCACCCTGGCGTTACCTCAAGCCGCTGCACGCCAATTTGTTTTTGTCCACGCACCTGAGCGACGTGCGCGCCGCGCTGGAAGCCGGCGTGCCGGCGGCGCAGGTGTATCCGCATTCGGCGCATGCCAGTGAGGGTCATCCACATGAAGTGCGCATTGCTTTTGACGGTGACGCGGTGCTGTTTTCAGACGAGGCCGAGCGCGTGTTTCAGTCGCACGGGCTCAACGCTTTTCAGCAGCATGAGCGCGACAACGCGGCACAACCGCTGCTGGCCGGCCCTTTCAAGCCGCTGCTCGAGGCGCTGCACCGCCTGCAGGAAGCCGGCACTTCGCGCATGCGCATCCGCACCGCGCTGGTCACGGCGCGCAGCGCACCGGCGCATGAACGCGCCATCCGCACGCTGATGGACTGGAACATCCAGGTGGACGAGGCGATGTTTCTGGGCGGCCTGGCCAAGGGCGAGTTTTTGCGCGAGTTCGAGCCCGACTTTTTCTTTGACGACCAGACCGGCCACGTCAACTCGGCCGCGCTGCACGTGCCTTCGGGGCACGTGGCCAGCGGGGTGTCGAACCCGCTGCCATGACCCCGGCCCACACACCGCCGCTGGCGCTCGCCCGGCACAAGTTCCACAGCTTCACGACTTTTGTACGGCAAGTCTGGGCCTTGTCATTGCCGTATTTCAAGTCTGAAAACAAATGGAAGGCGCGCGGGCTGTTGTTGGCCATCGTGGCGCTGAACCTGGCGGCGGTTTACATGCTGGTCTTGCTCAATGACTGGAACCGGCTGTTTTATGACGCGCTGCAAAACAAGGACGAGGCCGTGTTCTGGCGCGAGCTGGGGCGATTTGCGTACCTGGCTTTTGCCTACATCCTGATCGCGGTTTACCGTTTTTATCTGACGCAGTTGCTGGAGATCGGCTGGCGCGCCTGGATGACCGGGCATTACCTGGAGCGCTGGTTGTCGAACCATGCGTTTTATCGGCTGGAGCTGGCGCGCTATGCGCAGCCCGCCAGCCCGCTGGAGGGCCAGCCCGGTGCGCCGCAGCCCTTGCCCGACAACCCGGACCAGCGCATTCAGGAAGACCTGAACCTGTTCACCAGCTACACGGTGTCTTTGACCATGGGGCTGCTGAACTCGGTGGTCACGCTGCTGAGCTTTGTCGGTATTTTGTGGACCCTGTCGGGGGCGTTTGCCTTCACGCTGCAAGGTACGGCCTACAGCATTCCGGGCTTCATGGTGTGGATGGCTGTGCTGTATTGCGTGGCCGGCAGCGTGGTCACGCACTACATCGGCAGGCCGCAGATACGGCTGAATTTTTTGCAGCAGCGCTACGAGGCCGACTTTCGCCACCACATGGTGCGGGTGCGCGAGTACAGCGAAGCCATTGCGCTGGACAAGGGCGAGGCGGTGGAGCGCACGCATCTGGACACACGCTTTAGCGCCGTGCTGGGCAACTATGTCACGCTCATCAAAAAGCAAAAGAACCTGGTCTGGTTCACCACGTTTTTTGGCCAGGCGGCCACGGTGTTTCCGTTCATCGTGTCGGCGCCGCGCTTTTTCAGCGGTGCCATTCAGCTCGGCGAGCTGATGCAGATCGCCTCGGCCTTTGGCCGCGTGCAGGACTCGCTGAGCTGGTTTGTGGACAACTACAGCACGCTGGCCGCCTGGCGCGCCACCACCGACCGTTTGACGAGTTTTGAAGAACACATGGCCACCCACACGCAGAGCGGCCAGGCCCGCGCCGCGGTGAATGCGGGTGTTGACGCTGGCGCTACCGGCGCTGCAAGCGACCCATTGCAGGCGCTGGACCTGAGCTTGAGCCTGCCCACCGGTCAGGTGCTGCTGGCCGGGCTCACACTGCGTGCCGGCCCAGGCGACAGCGTGCTGGTGCAAGGGCCGTCGGGCAGCGGCAAGTCCACTTTGTTTCGCGCCTTTGCCGGCATCTGGCCTTTTGCCAGCGGCCGCGCTGTGCTGCCGGCGGGCGCCATGTTCATTCCGCAGCGGCCGTATTTTCCGGATGGCAGTCTGCGCGACGCGCTGGCCTATCCCGAGCCGGCCGGGCACTACGACGATGCCGCGCTGCGGCAGGCGCTGGCGGAGGCCTTGCTGCCGCAACTGGCCAGCCGGCTCGACGACCGCGACGCGTGGAGCCAGAAACTCTCCGGCGGCGAACAGCAGCGCCTGGCGATTGCCCGCGTGCTGCTGAAAAAACCGGCTTGGGTCTTCGCCGACGAGGCCACCAGTGCGCTGGACGAGGCCGCCGAGACCACGCTGTACGAACGGCTGCGCGCCCTCACGCAGGACGGCGCCCTGGTGTCGATTGCGCACCGGCCCGGGGTGGCGGCTTTTCACAGTCAGCGCTGGGCGCTGGAAAAATTGCCCGAAGGCTCTGCCGCCCTGTATGCCTTGAAGGCGCAGCCGGCGTGAGGGCGAGAGCCCGACCCAATGACCGGAAAGGCGGCTTGGCCTGTTTTCACTTTTCCGCTAAACTAAGGCATGGTTTCAGATAGGAAACCTTGTTTTACCTAAGAAACACATTTTCTTGCGCAAGGCTTCGTGCAACGCGGCCCGCAGATCGACATTGGAGGGTTCCCCGTGACTGTTCTCGGTATTGACGAAATCACCTTTGGTGCCAGCGACTTGCCCAAGTGCAAGCAGTTTTTTCTGGACTGGGGCCTGCAACTCGCGTCCGAGGCGGCCCAGGAGCTGGTGTTTGAATCCATCAACGGTTGCCGCGTGGTCGTGGCCCATTCCGACAAGGCCGGTTTGCCGGCCGGTGTCGAGCCGGACCCGACCTTGCGTGAAATCGTCTGGGGTGTCGGCACGGCCAGCGATCTGGCGGCCTTGCGTGGCCGCCTGGACGCGCAGCCCGGCTTCGTTGACACCGGCAAGCGCATCGGCTGCACCGACCCGAGCGGCCTGGCCGTGCGCCTGCAGGTCAGCGTGAAGCGGGCCGTGGACGTGAGCTGCGCCCAAACCAACACCTGGAGCGAACGCAGCCGCGTCAACCAACCCAGCCCGGCCTATGACCGCGCCATACCCATCGAAGTGGGTCACGTGGTGTTCTTCGTCAAAAACCTGGCGCAAACCACGCAGTTTTATACAGAGAAACTGGGCTTTGTGATGTCTGACCAGTACCCGGGCCGGGGCGCCTTTTTGCGTTGCGCTGCCGACGGCGGCCACCATGACCTGTTCTTGCTCCAGCCGCCCGAGCCGCGCGCGGGCCTGAACCACGTGGCCTTCACGGTGCGCGACGTGCACGAAGTCTTTGGCGGGGGCTTGCACATGTCGCGCTGCGGCTGGCAGACCGAACTCGGCCCCGGACGCCACCCGATTTCGTCGGCCATCTTCTGGTACTTCAACAGCCCGGCCGGCGCGCTGGTCGAGTACTACACCGACGAA
>JBIKHR010000026.1:0-14704 GCA_044362035.1 Polaromonas sp.
GTAAGTTAAATGAACAACGCATACTATAACCTTGACACCTTGAAAATCCAGTTGAACCGGTTTTTAATTACTCAAAAGCGACTTCACGGCAACTGCGCAGCGCCCACCCGTCACCACAAGACTCAGCCCGGGGCCCAAGCCGCCAACCTGTGATACTGGTATTCAGGATTTTGTTTGCCGCAATGACGCTATTTTCTCGACCCAAGACTTACCTTTTCTGGCTGCCTTTGACATTGCTGCTGGCAGCGAGCAACTTAAACACCAAAGCCGCCGGTTTGGCGTGGCTGTGGTTCATTTTGGCGGGTCTTCTGGCGTGGTGGCAAAGCCGGGTACGGCCAAAGTCAGACCTCAAGGGGTATCAGTTTCTACTGCGATACGGCCTGCGCCGGCTTTGCTAGAGCCTGTTTATGGCGGCATTGCCAGAATCTGCTCGAGCCCCTGCGCCGCACGCACCTCAATGCCAACTACTTTGCCTGGGTGTGTTCAGGGCTGGCTGTGGCCTGCGCGCTGGCGGTGACGCTGCTGGTGTGCGCGGAGACTCGCCCGAGCACCCCAGCCAGGTCTGGCCAGGCGCTGCCTGGCTAGACCTGGAGTGAAGCCAGACTGGCCCCGGTGCGGTCTTTGGCAGAAAGCTGGGGCACCAGCCCGTTGAGCGGCCAATCAATGGCCAGTGTGGCGTCGTCCCAGGCGATGCAGCGTTCAAACTCGGGGGCGTAGTAGTCGGTGGTCTTGTACAAAAAGTCGGCACTTTCGCTCAGCACCAAAAAACCATGCGCCAGGCCGGCGGGCACCCACATCTGCTTGTGGTTGTCTTCGGTCAGCTCCACGCCGACCCACTGGCCAAAGCTAGGCGAGCCCTGGCGGATGTCCACCGCTACATCAAACACCGCGCCACGCACCACACGCACCAGCTTGCCCTGCGGCTGCTGCGCCTGGTAATGCAAGCCACGCAACACGCCACGGCCGCTGCGGCTGTGGTTGTCTTGTACAAAGTGGATGTTCTGGCCAGTCGCAGCGTTGAAGGCTCTCTGGTTGAAGCTTTCAAAGAAAAAACCACGCGCGTCGCCGAACACCTTGGGCTCGATGATCAGGACGTCAGGAATGGCGGTGGGCGTAGCTTTCATGCGGGGTGGGGCTCTTTCAGCAAGCGCAACATGTACTGCCCGTACCCGTTTTTGGCCAGCGGCTGGGCGAGCTTTTCAAACTGGGCGGCGTTGATGAAACCGTTGCGCCAGGCGATTTCTTCCAGGCAGGCGATCTTCAGACCCTGGCGGTGTTCGAGTGTGGCGATGAACTGGCTGGCTTCGAGCAGGCTTTCGTGGGTGCCGGTGTCCAGCCAGGCATAGCCGCGCGTCATGATCTGCACATTCAGTTGGCCCAGGTCCAGGTAGGTCTGGTTGACGGCGGTGATTTCGAGCTCGCCTCTCGCGCTTGGCTTCACAGCCTTGGCAATGTCCACCACTTGGCGGTCATAAAAATACAGGCCTGTCACCGCATAGTTGCTCTGCGGCCTGAGTGGCTTTTCTTCAATGCTGTGGGCCTGGCCGGCAGCATTGAAGGCGACCACGCCATAGCGCTCGGGGTCTTGCACGTGGTAGGCAAAAACCGTGGCGCCATCGGTCTGGGCGTTGGCATGGGCCAGCAGCGTGGTGAGGTCGTGGCCGTGAAAGATGTTGTCGCCCAGCACCAGCGCGCTGGGCGCGCCTTTCAAAAAGTTTTCACCGATTAAAAACGCTTGGGCCAAACCGTCCGGGCTGGGCTGCACGGCGTACTGCAAGTTGATGCCCCACTGACTGCCATCACCCAGCAATTGCTGAAAGCGCGGCGTGTCTTGAGGGGTGCTGATGATGAGAATGTCACGCATACCGCCCAGCATCAGCGTGCTCAGCGGGTAGTAAATCATGGGCTTGTCATACACCGGCAAGAGCTGCTTGCTCATGGCCAGCGTAGCCGGATGCAGCCGTGTGCCCGAGCCGCCTGCGAGGATGATGCCTTTGCGTGGTGTCATGAGGTTTCTTTGCGGGGTGTTGAAGTCAGTACCTGGTTCAGCATGTCGTCCACGCCCTGCTGCCAGCCGGGCAAGTGGATGCCGAAGGCCGCTTGCAATTTGCGAGTGTCCAAGCGTGAATTATGCGGGCGTTGGGCAGCCGTGACGAAGGCACTGGACGGCACCGGCGAGATGTCTTGCACGGCCCACGACAAGTCGGGCCGCATCGCTTTGGCCCGGCCAACGACATGGCTGGCGTACTGGTGCCAGGTGGTTTCACCGCCAGCGGCCAAATGGTAAAGCCCGGCCAGCGCATCGTTGCGTGCCAGGCTCACTTGGCCGATGGCAGTGGCCGTGACGGCGGCCAGCAGCTCTGCGCCAGTAGGCGCGCCCCACTGGTCGTCAATCACCGTCAGGCGCTCTCGCTCTTGTGCCAGCTTGAGCATGGTCTTGGCAAAGTTGCTGCCGTGCGCGGCATACACCCAACTGGTGCGGAAGATCAGATGCCGCGTGCAGTGCGCCTGAATCAGACGCTCGCCCTCCAACTTGGTCTGGCCGTAGACATTGAGCGGGGCGTTGGCATCAGTTTCCAGCCACGGCCGGTTGCCGCTGCCGTCAAACACGTAGTCGGTGCTGTAGTGCACCAGCCAGGCCCCCAGCACCTGCGCCTCTTTGGCCAGCACTTCGGGTGCGAGCGCATTGATGAGGCGGGCTTTGTCGGGCTCGCTCTCAGCCTTGTCCACTGCGGTGTAAGCGGCGGCGTTGACGATAACTTGCGGACGCCATTGGCGTACCGTCACAGCCAGCGCATCCAACTGTGCAAGGTCACCGCCGTGAGAGCGGTCCAGCGCAACCAGTTCTTCCGGCCCGGCCAAGGGCGCCAAGGCACGCTCCAGCGCATGGCCGACCTGGCCATTTTTGCCGAAGAGCAGGATCTTCATACCTAGGCGGTCCCTGCGTACTGCTTGTCCACCCACTGCCTGTAAGCGCCGCTTTGCACATGGGCCACCCACTCGGGATTGGCCAGGTACCAGGCGATGGTCTTGCGGATGCCGGTCTCAAAGGTTTCGGCCGGTTGCCAGCCGAGCTCGCGCTGGATCTTGCTGGCGTCTATGGCGTAGCGCCGGTCGTGGCCGGGGCGGTCTTTGACGTAGCTGATCTGCGCGCTGTAGGACTGACCATCGGGCTTGGGGCGCAGAGAGTCGAGCAAGGCGCAGACGGTTTTGACAATCTCGATGTTAGGCTTTTCATTCCAGCCCCCCACGTTATAGACCTCGCCAGGGCGGCCGGCTTCCAGCACACGGCGGATGGCGCTGCAATGGTCTTTGACGTACAGCCAGTCGCGTACCTGCAGGCCGTCGCCGTACACCGGCAGGGCTTTGCCCGCCAGCGCGTTGACGATCATCAGCGGAATCAATTTTTCGGGGAAGTGGTAGGGCCCGTAGTTGTTGGAACAGTTGGTGGTGAGCACCGGTAAGCCGTAGGTGTGGTGCCAAGCGCGCACCAGATGGTCGCTGGCGGCCTTGCTGGCGCTGTAGGGGCTGTTGGGTTCGTAGCGGTGGTCTTCGGTGAAAGCCGGTGCGTCTTTGGCCAAAGAGCCGTACACCTCATCGGTCGATACATGCAAAAACCTGAACCCTGCCTTGGCGTCTGCAGGCAGCTCTGCCCAATAAGCGCGCACAGCCTCTAACAGCCTGAAAGTGCCCACCACATTGGTCTGAATAAAGTCTTCGGGCCCATGGATGGAACGGTCTACATGCGACTCGGCTGCAAAGTTGACCACGGCGCGCGGCCGGTGTGCCGCCAACAGGCTGGCGACCAAGGCAGTGTCTGCAATGTCGCCTTGAACCAGCGTGTGCCGCGCATCCCCCGCCAAGCTGGCCAGCGTTTCGGGGTTGCCGGCGTAAGTGAGTTTGTCGAGGTTGACGACCGCCTCACCGGACTGGGCCAGCCAGTCCAGCACAAAGTTAGCGCCGATGAAGCCGGCGCCGCCGGTGATGAGAATGGTCATGGTTAGTTAAAAATTAGAACATACACACAAAGCCTCTGCGCGAGGCTTGAAGCCGCCAACAGGACCAACTCAGTCCCCGCTTATTATTTCTCGCTCTGGGGCTTGGTGCACCCGGCCCACTTCCTCTCCACTGGATTCGTTGTGGCACGTCGTTCACGCCCATGGCCATGCGCAGCGATTCGAGTCTTTCTTGCAACTGCGGCCAGGCCAGAAACTCTTCTTTGGCCTTCATGATGCGGGCATGCTGCGTGGGCTTAGGATCCTTGCCGATCAGCAGCTCTTCAAAGCGCTTTTCACCGGGGCGCAAGCCGGTGACGGTGATCCCTACATCACCATCAGCTTGGTCGTCGTTTTTGAGCCGCAAGCCCGACATCTAACAGCGGTACCACCGAACCGCTGGAACCCAGCACGTTGCCAAAGCGCACCATTGAAAAGCATGTTCGCGCGCCGGGGGCGCAAGCGCCGTCTGCAGTGACAGCCGGGTTCACATCAGCGTGCCCCACACATTGTTACTCAAGCCTTCTGCAGGGTTCTGCTTAACCAGGGGCAACAAAATGACACCCGACAGGGAGACAAATTCACCTAGGCGAAGGTAAAACGCCAGCCATACGCTGAGCAAGCACAAGCAGGCGTCTGACACCAGCACGACGGCGCGCTTGGCCGGGCGCGTCAGCGCGAGCGCCGGCTAAGCCAAGTTGTCGAAAAGACGGGCCATGGCGGAGGCTGTCAGATTATTTTTGTTGCTATTCCTGTGCATAGATTCAGCGAGCTGAAAGGCACTTAGGCATAACCCGCCTTGAGGAGCAGCCGCGATGTTAGCGCTCGGCTCAGTCGGCCCTTTTCATTTTGAAAGGGATGAGTTTATTTCTGAAAGATGAGCAAGGGCTGACCCGATCGGCAAGGAGTAGGGCGGTTCAGAACCCACGGCTGAGCTCGAACCAAGCGATGGTGGATGCGCTGCTCGCCACCAGCGTTGGGACGCTGCCCATGCGCGTGGCAACATAAGTTTTAACACGCCACTGCTGCGACCCCGTCCAGTTCATCCCGACACCCGCCCCGCTCAGGTTAGCGCTGTTCATTCCTAGAATCCAGGTGCTCTTGTTGACCGTCACGCGCGCAGCGTCAACGAAAGCCACCGCCTGCCATTGCCCGCTCCAGGCCGTGCCCAGTGTGTGCCGCAATTCAACAGTTGTCAGATAGCCGGTATCGCCCGATAGCGAGCCCGTGTCATAAGCGCGCACTGAGTAAGGCCCGCCCACACTCATCTTCTGCGACGCATCCAAATTGGTGTTTGCCCACTGGCCGGTGAAGGCAAAATACAGCGTGTTCTTTGGACTCAGGCTTTGCATGCGGGCAAGGTTCGCATTCCATTTAGAAAACTCCCCTTGCGTGCCCGCGGTCTTCGCATCGGCCAACTGCGCTGCCGAATTGCCAAAACCGACACGCCCGGCTGTCCATCCAAGGCTCCAGGTGTTGATGCCGCCCGACAGGAGCGCATCGCGCGTATCCCCGGCCAGGCTCAGCGTCCAGTTCTCCAGATCCCGGTCCGTCTTGATGGCGCTGACGTCAAGATGGTCGCGCAGTTGAAGACTGTCAAACTGGAGCTGCCCGTAAATATTCACATCGCGGCTGCGCAGCAGGGGGTGTTTGGCCCACAGGCTTGCAACCCCCGCGCTGCCATTCGCCTGCAGGGCTGCCAGTGGTTTGCCCATCGCATAGCGCAGGGCCGAATAAGCCCCACCCAGGCGCGTGCCCTGCCCATTGAGCAAGGTTTCGTAGCCAAGGCGCGCGTTGTTCAACCCGCTTCCGGAACTGAGGCCGCTCACGCTCAGCACATCGCCGTGCTGCAGCGGGTTGATAACGAAGACGGTGCCGCCGATGCGGGCGCGGCCAGTGTTACGGTCACCGTAATTGTCCAGCACCCCATTGCCCGAGACCGCCGGACCGGGCGTGATGTTCACCAGCAGGTCCGATGTACCGACCACCTCACCCGGCTTCAAGGTGGCGCCAGCCACGACGCCAGCAATGTCCGAGGCCAGCAGCAAGGCATGGTCAAGCACTCTCTGGTCAACGGCCTGCCCGCTTTGCAGCGGTGCAAGTATGGCCTGAAGCAAGTCATCCTTTACCCGGCTTCGGTTGTCCAGACTGATCTTGCCGTAGCTCGCCTCGATGACCTCGATGCGCACAATTCCAGACGCAATGGTCTGCGCCGGGATAAAGGCCCGTGCCAGCGGGTAGCCCTTGTTTTGGTAAGCGCTAGTGATCCTAGCGGCCAGCTCACCCAGCTGGCTCAGGGTGCGTGTCTGGCCTTGCGCGTCTGCCACCAGCGCGTGCAGGGTGGCGGTATCCAACAGCGTGTTGCCGGTGATCTGAATACGCTGCACCAGCAAGGGCGCGCTGGGTGGCAGCTTGGTGCCGTCTGCCCGCTCGATCGTCAGACCGTTCCAGTTGGGAGAGGGAGCCGGTGGCGTGAGCGGCGCCATCTGCCGCAGGATATCCCCCGCACCGGGAACCACAGGGCTGGCCGGTTGCGCAGCCAGCGGGGAGACGGCGAACAACAGTGCCGCTGACAGAGGCCGCATGGTTTGCAGCAGGCTAAGGTGATGGGTGAAGCCAGGCATCTTATTCATTCAGGTCAGGCAGATTGCCCGGCAGCCGGATGCCGCCGGTCAAAATCTGCAGGGTCGAGCCGTTGTTGCCGATGCGCAGCGTGACGTCGGCCACTGCGCCCTGGCCCGGTCCGTACGACGCTGCGGCATTGCTTGGTACCACTGCGTTAGGGCTTGTGTTCAGGTTGGTGCTTGGGCTGGGTATCACCGTCAGATAAGTGCTAAAACTTGTGACCGGTTCTGCATAGACCGATACCGTAGTGATGCACGCACCAAACGCACACAATATGGGGCGGCCACTATTGACAGCCGCATTGCCCCCCAAACTGGCGTAACAGTGAAGTCAAATCCGGTGAAATTGCGCTTGTGTAGCATCTGCACACTGGTCAGGCCGGTGCCCCACGAGCTCACCGCTGTGTCGGTGTTCCAATAGCTGCTGTTGACTGAGCCCTCGTTGAGCCCGACCAGCCCGCCGACGTTGCTGCCGGTCAACGTGCCCGTGGCGTAGCTGTTACTGACCTCGCCAAGATTCCACCCCAGCAACCCGCCGACGTTGGCAGTACCGCTCACCGCCCCCGTAGCGTAGCTGTTGCTGATCGTGCCGCTGAGGCTCCCCACCAGCCCACCTGCATGGGTGCCGGTCGACGCCACCGCCCCCGTGGCGTAGCTGTTGCTAACGTAGGTGTTTACGCCCATGGACCCCACCAGCCCGCCGGTGTTGTTCATTCCCGATACCGTCCCCGTGGCGTAGCTCTGACTGACCGTGGAGCCTTTGTTCGAGGCGTCACCCAGGATTGACCCCACCAGCCCGCCAGCCTTGTAAGTAGCCACCGTTGCCCCCCCCGTGGCGTTGCTGTTCCAGATCGTGCTGTTGCCCCCGAGTACCCCGACCAGCGCGCCGGCGTTGCTCTGCCCGGTCACGCGTGCATCCACCAGACTCACGTTTCGAATGGAACTAGAGTTTGTGCTTCGTCCAAACAGTCCAACGCCGTCTGATAACGGCCGATTGATGGTGAGGTTGCTGATGGTGTGGCCCAGGCCGTCAAAGGTGGTCACGAATGGTCGGACCAATGGGGGTTCACTGATTCCAATGGGCATAAAGCCCGCGCCGCCGTTCCACAAAGCCGTAGGCGCAGCGTCGATGTTGCTGCCGAGGGCGTAGTTAATACCCGCACCCAGGTTGCCGCCCATGCCCTGCAAATCAGTGGTGGTGCTGCTGCCCGCCAACCCCAAACTGGTGATGACGGTGTACCTCTTGACGGCACCATTCGAACCTTGCTGCGTGGAGAAGTTGGTCGTCCCGGCGGGCAGATTGACTACCGCACCGGGGGCGGTGGTGATGTTGCTGGTGTTACCTGCTGCAACTGCGCCTAGACCGTAATTCAGCGCGAGGCTGGCGGTGCTTGTAGCGTTCAGGTTGGCGTTGATGTTGATGTTGCGGTGAGCTGTTAAGGTGAGTTTGTTGGCACTCCACGAGACGGCGCTGTTGACGAAGATGTCGCCGTTGCCACCCGTCGTTGCGCTGGTGGCGATGCTGACATTGCTGCTGCCCAAACTAGTGGAGAGTGTGCTTGCGCCTATGCCTGAAGTCGTTAGGGCGGCACTGCCCTCCGCGATGGTGAAATCTACCGGGTCAATCAGCCAGGTGCCGGTGTTACCGGCACGCGCAGCGGTGGTGATGTTGGCAGCGGTGGCGATGTTGACGTGGGCGGCGCTGGTTTCAATGAAGCCACCATTACCGCCATTCGGAGCACTTGCATCGAGCGTGCCGCCGACATTCACCGTGCCCGCCGTCATGCCGCTCAGCAGGATGATGGTGCCGTTGTGCTCTTGCACGGTGCGCGCTTCGATCACACCGGTGTTGTTCACCACACTGGCGAGCAGCGCATCTTTGGCACCCGCGCTCATGAAAACATTACCGCCGTCGGCGCGGATCAACCCACCGTTGTCGGCCAGGCTGTTCAGTACGCCTTGGTCCACCAGCATCTTCACCAGGCTGTTGTTCTGGAAGGTGAGGGTGACGCTACTGCCCGCCCCCAACACCACCGAGCCCTGCGGCGCGGTGATGGCGCCCTGGTTGCTAACGGTGTTGCCGAGCAGTGCGACATAACCACCCGAGCCGCCCGAGCCGCCCGAGCCTGTGGCATTGATCGTGCCCTGGTTGACGATACTGCCGGTGCCAGTGCCGCTGAACGTTCTGCTGCTGCCATTCAGGCTGGCGTCATTGAAGCCGAGCGTGGAGGCCACCAGCGCGCCGACGTTAATCTGCGCACCCTGCCCGAAAAGGATGCCGTTGGGGTTGATCAGGTAAACCTGTCCGTTGGCGTTCAGGCGTCCGAGGATTTGCGTGCCGTTGGTATCAAAAATGCGATTGACTGCGATGGCGGCAGCAGAGGGCTGCACAAAGTTGACCGTCTCTTGCGGTGCAATATTGAAGCTTTTCCAGTTGAGCGATAGGTTGGGGCTGGCTTGCTGGATGGTGGTGGTGGCGCCAGACTGAGTGACGCTGCCCGCACCGGCGCTCACCTGCCCGCCTAGCGGTTCAGCCTGCGCCAAGGGCGTCAGTAACAAGCTCCCAGTCAGCGCGACGACCACTGACACAAGTCCGCCCAAGGTAGGGCTCCAGACCAGACGGTAGATGAGGTGTATTGATGCGTGGCTTTTCAATGTGGTCCCTGATCAGTGTCCGTTTACATCTAAAAGCTCGCCTGCGGCGCTTCCCTGCCTCTAGCTCATGGCCATGATCCGACCCTTGATGACCTCGGCGTCAGCCTGCTTGACCATCAGGATGGAAGGCAGTCCAACGAACGCACAACCATTGTTGCGCCTGGATTCAATCGACAAGCAGCTAAAAACCCTCGTAAAACCCTTGTCAATTACCCTGCAGACCGCTTCACAATCTGCCAAGTCATTATTTTGTATACACCTACAAAACCTTTTACTTATATTGACGCGAAGGCGCTGTGCGCATTCAGCGAAGGCGCAACCTTAGCGCTGATGTCAAACGAATCGACAACCCGGAAGAAACACGAGCGTTCACTTAAAGCCTGCTTGGGGATGCTTTTGCAGCTGAGCGGCCAAAGGCGTGTGCTGGAGCTGTCGCAAAGGATGACGGGGGTGATGTGAGTGGAGGTGGCCGCGTAGCTCATTTTTCAGACGGCGTTTCACCGAATAGACTCCAGGCCGGCGAAGGGACCATGGTTAATGCGCAGTAGTTCAACGGGGGGGGTAAGTGCGCCTGCTCAAGGGGATTGGCTTGCAGTTGCGCTTGTATGGTCAAAACCAAAGCATCGTCTACCTTGGCCGGCACATTGCCAAAGCTGACCAAACGGCTGACGCTGGTGCTGGTGCTGTTGCGGATGGGGTCCCAGCTGAGCATGTTAGAGACTCAGCGATAGTGGGCAAAAGGCTCAGACCTGGGGTTTGGCCTCGCTCAGGCATTGCCCCAGCTGGGCAAAGTAATGGTGCGCCAAGGCAGTGGGCATGACGTATTTGATGCGGTTGTCCACCTGGTCGGGCACCAGGGTGAGCACGCCTTTTTGGCGCAAAGATTTCAAGCGGCGGTGCGCCGTGGTTGAAGACACGTCGCTGGACATGCCCATGGCCTGCAGCACAGTGATTTTTTGTTCAGTCTGCCATACGGTGGCAAACAGGTTGAGCAGCCGCTCTTCCACCGGGTCCAGTGCCGGAAAGTCCGGCAATTGGCGCACGGCTTGCACCAGTTGCAAAAACTTCAAGTAAACATCAGAGTATTGTTTCTGGTCTTTAGGCATAGCTTTGAATGATAAAGGGGCCATAAAGGGCCTGTGTAAGTAGTTTTACAAATGGCAAACTGTGTCCACCCTGCTGCTTATTTTAGAAGCTGCCGCCTAAAAGATACAGGCCGCACGGCTTAGCATGCGCAATCAAGCGTCTTACCCCCAACTGAAAGCAAGCCATGACCGCCAAAAAACCCGCCAAAGCAACCGAAGCTCCGAGCACCGCCGGACTGGTGCAAGACTCGGCGCAGCAAATCTGGCTGGCCGGACTGGGCGCTTTTGCCAAAGCCCAAGAAGAGGGCACCAAGGCTTTTCAGGGCCTGGTCAAAGATGGCCTGAGCCTGCAGCGCCAGACCAAGGCAGCGGCCGAAGAAAAGCTGGCCGAAGCCAGCCGCAAACTCAGCACCCTGGCTGAAGTGACCACCGGGCTGACCAGCGGCATGGGCGCCAGCCTGAGCAGCCTGGGCGCCAAGGCAGCGCAGCCTTGGGACAAGTTAGAAAGCATTTTTGAAGAGCGCGTGGCCAAGGCGCTGGCCCAGTTGGGCATACCCTCTGCCGCCGAGCTGGCGGCGCTGCATGCCGAAGTGCAAGCGCTGAAGGAACAGGTCGCCGCCTTGAAGCCGGCCGGCAAGGCCCCAGCCAAGACGGCAGCAAAGACCAGGGCCAAAGTGGCGGCAAAAACGCCAGCAAAGGCCCCGGCAAAAAAGGCCAAGGTGCGGGCCCGATCCGGCGCTTGAAGCCAGAAGACTTTAATCATGGAAGGCCACTGGATCCCGCCAGGCTAGTGGCCTTCCCTAGTTACCGGCCGTTGCCGCCTGGGGTAGAGTGCCTTCTGACACACGAGTCAGGAAGGCAAGCCCATGGCGAAAAAAGCGCCCCGCCGCACAGCGGAACGCATTCTTGAGGTGACGCTGGCGCTGTTCAACCGCTTTGGTGAACCCAATGTATCGACCACGCTGATCTCGGCCGAGCTCGGCATCAGCCCCGGCAACCTGTACTACCACTACCCGGCCAAAGAAGAGCTGATCAACTCGCTGCTGGAGCGCTACGAAAAAGCACTCAGCGAGTTGCTGGGCGCCAGCGAAGGCGTGCGCGATGTGGAGGACGCCTGGTTCTTCATGCACACGCTGTTTGAGCTGATCTGGGAATACCGGTTTTTGTACCGCGACCTGAACGACTTGCTGAGCAAGAACCGCAAGCTCGAAACGCATTTCCAACGGGTGATCGAAAACAAGACTCGCGCCGTCAAGTCCATGCTGGGCAGCATGACGCTGCACCGCGCCATGAGCATGGACTCGCGCGAGGCCGAGCCCACGGCCACCAGCATGGTGGTGGTGCTGACTTACTGGCTGAGCTTTGAATATGTGCGCGACCCGCGCCACGCGCTGGAACCCGAGCACGCGCAAATCGCCCTGCTGCGTGGCGCGCACCATGTACTGAACCTGCTGATTCCTTACCTCGAGCCCGGCCAGCGCCAGCACCTGCTGGCCCTGGTGAGCGCCTACACCAGCAGCCCGGGCGCGGCCCAAGCTCTACCAAAAGGAACGTGACACACTCGGGCCAGTTGGCACAAGCAGCACACCCATAAAAAAGGCGCATCAGCGCCTTAAAAAATAAAGAGCGCACGAGCGCCCAAAAGGAGACAACCCCATGGCCACTTGGAGCCGCTTTAGCCTTGGCGAGGTGCGCTTTGACCCGGCCAGCCTGCCGCATCACTGGGCGCTGCTGCACCGCTGCGACGCCGAGCCGCTGCCCGCAGACGGCGCGGTGCTGCAGGCCTGGGTGCACTTTCACAATGGTGACTTTCAGCAAGCGGCTGAAGCCGGCCTGCAGGCCGGGGGCGATGGCGTGACCGTGGCCAACAAGGCCACCAGCGTCTATGCGCGCTACCTTGAAAAACGTGAAAAAAGCAAACTCGACCTGTTGCTGCAAGTCTCTGCCCGCGCCCAGGCCCAGCAAGCCAGCGCACCGCACAACCCCAATGCGTTTTTCTGGCAGGCCTACGCACTGGGCCTGTACGGCCAGGGCATCAGCGTGGCCAAGGGCATGGCGCAAGGCGTGGGCAACACGGTCAAGGCCGCGCTGGAACGCACCATCGTGCTGTGCCCAGAACATGCCGACGCCCACTTGGCGCTGGGCTACTTTCACGCCGAAGTCATCGACAAGGTCGGCCCCCTGATTGGCGGCATGACCTACGGCGCCAAAAAAGAAACCGGCCTGGCCCTCTTCAACAAAGCCCTGCAACTCAACCCCGACTCACCCGTCAGCCTGGTGGACTACGCCAGCGGGCTGATGATGCTGGAAGGCGAAGACAAAATGGCCGAAGCCACGCGCCTTTACCAGCAAGCCTTATCAACAAAACCCAGAGACGCGCTGGAAAGCCTGGGCGTGGCGCTGGCGCGGGAAGAGTTGAAAAACTGAAAAGCCTCACGTCATTCCTGCGAAGGCAGCAATCCATCCCCAACGGACATGGGTTTGCCCCTGTACCAGGCGTGTTGCGCCAGCTTCAGCATGGGCTTGTCGCCCGCCGTGTCGCCGTAGGCGTAGAGCGTCATGCCGGCCAGGGTGTTGACGTCGTGGCGTTCGGCCAGCCAGGCTTGCAAGCGAATGACTTTTTGCTCGCCGTGGCAGTTGCGCGTGCCCATGCGGCCGGTGAGTTGCCGGTCTTGCACTTCCATTTGCGTGCACACCAGCGCATCAAAGCCCAGCGCGGCAGCGGCGCGCTCCAGATAAATGTCGGGCGAGGCGCTGACCATCACGCAGCAGTGGCCTTGGCCGCGGTGCCAGGCCAGTTGGCGGATGACCGGGTCTTGCGGGCCGCGCAATTGGCGGGGCAGTTGTTCGCGGACCCAGCGTTCGGCCCATTGCGCAGCCACCTCTGTAGGCAGGCCGCTCAGGCAGGCGGCGAAAAGCCGGGCTTTGGCAACGTCGTTGCGCACCAGTTTGAGGGCGTGGCCGACCAGCCAGGGACTGGTGCGCAGCAGCGCCCAGGCAAAGCGCGGCCAGCCCAGGCCGGCGGCCAGAAAAGACAGCAGGGTGTCGCCCCGCGTGAGCGTGCCGTCAAAGTCAAAGGCGGCCACGTGCAGACCGTGAGGGCCGTGAGGGCCGGGTGCGGTCACCTCGCGCATCGCACCTGGCCGCACAGGCGCTGGCAAAACGGGCAACCCGTCATGGGCAGCCAGCCGGGAATGTTGTAGAAGCGCTGGTAGATGGTGGCGAGCACGCCGTCTTTGTACGCAGGGTAGTTAAAGCCGCGGCCTTCGACCACGTAAAACGTGACGCCGCTTTGCACCACGGGCAGCAGCGCCACCGACTCAAAGTAAGGGCTGTAGTTGGCCAGCTCGGGCTTGTTGCCGTGCAGGATGCGCACGGTTTTTCCCTGGTAGATGGAGAAGTCCACCAGCAAGTCGTCTTGCCGCGCATGAAAGCGGCCGGGGCCGAACACGGGCGTGTACTGACGCCGCTCAAAACCATAAATGGAGGCGGCGGTGTAGGCGTCGGCCATCAGCACCACGCCGGGCACCTCGACTTGCTTCAAGAGGGCCTGGGTTTCAAAACTGCGCACGATGCTGGGGTAGAGCGGTGCTTTTTTCCAGTCGGCCGGGCTGCTGAAACCGATGCCCACCACCAACAGCGCATGCAGACCGGCAAACAGCGCCAGCCCCAGCGCGCAGGCTTTGAGGCGCTCGGCCGGCAGCGCCAGCGCCAGCAGCGCAAAACCGAAGGGGTAAAACGACAGCACCCAGTGCAAGCCGATGACTTTTTTGAAAGACAGCAGCGCAAAAAAAGCCAGCGGCACCAGCACCAGACAGGCCAGCAGGCGGTATGCCGGGTTGAGCGCGGCCGTGCTGCGCAGGGCCTGGCGGTGCTTCCAGCTCAGCCACACGGCAGCGGGGCTGACGAGGTACAGCATCATGACCAGGTACAGGAAGGGCTTGCGCAGCTCGAAGTAATCGCCCTCGTTGCGGTTGAAGATGTTGAACATGATGTTGGACCAGCCGTGGTCCATGTTCCAGGCGATGTTGATGGCCGGCCCCGGCAAAGCGCACAGCACGGCCAGCGCCAGACCCTGCCAGCGCTCGCGCCGCCAGACGCCGAAGTACACCAAATAAGCCAGCCCCAACACCACTGAGAAATACTTGGACAAAAACGCGCAACCCAGAAACACGCCTGATAACGCGTACAGCGCGTACGCTGCGGCGTCCAGCCGCGGGCGCAGCTCGGCGCGCAGCATGACGGCCACCGACAGCATGGACCACAGCATCAGCGGCGTGTCGGTGGTGATCAGCACGTTGAGCCAGTTGATGGGGGCCAGCCAGAAAAACAGCACCGCCCAGCC
>JBIKHR010000027.1:0-14689 GCA_044362035.1 Polaromonas sp.
GATTTTCTTGACCACAATGACCGGGGCCAGCGCGGCCGGTGCGGCCTCTGCGGCGGCAGCTTCGGCGGCTGCGGCTGCAGCAGCAGCGGCTTCTGCTTCAGCCTCGGGCGTGCTCGGCGCTTCAGCGGCAACAATGCCTTCGGCCTGCGCCCCGGCTTCTGCCGGTGCTTTGTCCGGGGTGGCGACAGCTTCCTCAGCCATGCTTATTTACCGCGCAGCCCGTCAAAGACTTCTGCAAAGCTGGGCTGGTTATGGTGGCTGATGCCGACCCGCGCTGCCTCAATGATCAGGGGCATGGGGTGACCGTGCATGGTGCCGATGATGATCTGTTTGACGACCTTGTAGATCTCGCCTTCATCGTCAATGATCTGCTTGAGCCGGCCGGCCATGGGCTCGACCAGGCCGTAAGCGAAAAACACGCCCAGGAAAGTACCGACCAGCGCGCCGCCGATCAGGCCACCCAGAATGGCCGGTGGCTGGTCAATCGCGCCCATGGTCTTCACCACACCCAGCACGCAAGCCACAATGCCCAGCGCAGGCAGGGCGCCGGCCATGGAGGCCAGAGCCTCAGCAGGCTTGAGGGCGCCGTGGTGGTGTGTCTTGATGGACTGCTCCATCACTTCCTCGACCGCGTAAGCGCTCAGGTTGCTGGACGAAACAACCAGCAGACGCACGGTGTCGGTGATCAGGTGCAGCAGGTCGTGGTCTTTGAGCAGGGCCGGGTACTCGGCAAAAATAGCGCTGGAATCAGGGTTTTCGATGTGCGCCTCCAGCGCCACCGCCCCCTCACTCTTGAGCGTTTTCATGATCTTGGAGACCACGAAAATCGTGTTCAGGTAATCGTCTTTTTTGTATTTGGGGCCTTTAAATACCTTGCCAAAGCCGCCCAGAGCGCCTTTGACGATGTCCATGCTGTTGCCGATCAACATGGCCGCGATGGCGGCGCCGCCAATGATGAAGGTCTCGATGGGTGCGGCCTTGATGATGGGCGCCATGCTGCCGCCGGCCATGATGAAGCCACCGAACACACAGACAAACAAAACCACCAGACCGATTGCACTGATCATTGACTTTCTCCATTCAAGTTGACAGCGGCCCGCGCGCTAACCACGAAATGACAACTTGGGCGCTTACCAAGCTCTACTGTAACGCCGCAATCAACGCATTCATTGCGGTTGCGGAGAATTACCCTGTAATCAATGGGCCGTCAGGCTGGTGCTGGCGGGCAGCAGGCCCGGCACATCGCGCCAGGCCTGGCGGATTTCGTTCATCAGGCCATGCACTTCAGCCAGGGCTTGCAGGTCGTTGTGCAGGTTGATGTGCAGCAGGCGACGGGTGATGTAGCTGTAAAGCTCGTTCAGGTTGTTGGCCAGGTCGCCGCCTTTTTCAAAGTCCAGGGCGCCTTGCAGGCCAAACAAAATGCGGTTGGCACGGGCCAGGCTCTTGCCTTTTTCCACGATCGCGCCGTGCTCAATGTGGCCCTTGGCCGACATCAGGCTCTCGATCAGGCCGTCAAACAGCATCTGGATGAGTTCAACTTTGTTGGCTACAACGGCTTGGGTGGCGGTGTTGCCGGCGCCGTAGCTTTCCATGGCTTTGAAATGAACTCGCATCTGGGTGACTCCTGATTAACGTACTGTGGACACAGCAAGTATCGGAATGCCGGCAGAAAACTTGAGCGCTGGCCGCTGCCATCAAGGGGCAGGGCGCTAAAAAACAGCGAAAAGGCTGAAAAAGAAGCTTTTCAGGCCGTTTTACGGGGCTTGGGCGAAGGGGGTTCGGCCACTTTCAAGCTGACCCGCAGTTTTTTGACCACCGCGCTGAGCAGTTGGCTGACGCGTGATTCGGTCACGCCCAGTACTTCGCCAATCTCTTTGAGATTGAGCTCTTCGACGTAATAGAGGTTCATCAACAGCTGGTCCCGCTCGGCCAGGTCGCCAATGGCGCCTGCCACCGCACCCATGAACTGAGCGTGCTCGACGATGGCGTCGGGCTGCTGCGAGCTGTCGTCGGCGATGTTCATGACCTCGTCATTCATCACCTCCATCGAATAGGTCTCAAAGCGCTTGGCCTGGCCGCGTTCTTTCTGGAAGGCGTCCAGGTCCTTGCCGACGTGTTCGGCCAGTTCGGCCTCGGTCGGTACGCGCCCGAGTTCGGAGGCCAGCTCGTCGGTGGCTTTGCTGTGGCTCTTGTTAAAGGCCACGGCCGAGCGCGGCAAAAAGGACAGGCGGCGCACTTCGTCCAGGATGGCGCCGCGCACGCGGCTGTGGGCAAAGCCCTCAAATTCGATGCCCTTGCTCGGGTTGTAGGCGCGTGCCGCTTCCAGCAGGCCAATCATGCCGACCTGGATCAGCTCGTCGAGCTCCATGAAAGGGGGGATGCGGACCTTCAGGTGCAGCGCCACGCGCTTGACCATACCCAGATGCGCCATGACCAGCGCCTCGTGGTTGTTCTGTACGTCCTCGTACATCCGTGTGGGAGGGGCCATGCGCTCAGGTCCTCTGGACCATTCTTTCAACAAAAAACTCAAGCCCGCCGGAGGGTTGTTCGACCGGTTCGAGCTGGCGCGTGGCTTCGGCCAGGCGGCGGAAGTCGCGCGCGCCCGAGCTGCCCGGTGCAAATTCAAGCACCGACTGGTATTTTTTGAGGGCCGACAGGATCAGTTCGTCGTTTTCAATCGTGCCCAGGTACTTGATGCTGTGGTTGAGAAAGCGCGCGCAGACCTGGTTGATGCGTTCAAACAGCACCTGGCCTTCCTGCTGGCTATGCATGCCGTTGGGCACCAGGTAAATTTCGTCCAGACCTTGGTCCTGGATCAGGACCTTGATGGTGCCGTAAGCGTCGGCGATCGAGGAGGGGTCGTCGCGCACCACGATGAAACGGCGCGGGCAGGCACCCATGAAGGCCAGCACCGCCGGCGAAATGCCTGCGGCCATGTCCACGATCAGGTAATCGATGTCGTCTTCGAGTTCGCTGAAGGCCTGCACGATGCTGGCGGCCTGTAACTCGCCCAGGGCGGCCATTTCCTGCATGCCAGAAGCACCCGGCACCAGGCGCACGCCGGCGCGGGTGGTGACGATGATTTCTTGCAAGGTCTTTTCGCCGCTTAAAAAGTGACTCAGGTTGTGTTCGCAGCGGCTGCCCAGGGCAATCTGCGCATTGGCCAGACCCAAGTCGGCGTCCAGCAACATAACGCGCTCGCCCATCAGCTGAAGTGCCACCGCGAGGTTCACGGACACGGTGGTCTTGCCAACGCCACCTTTGCCGCTGGCAATGCCAATAACCTGCGTACGGGAAAGCTTGTTCATGAAATCTTTCAGGCAAACGTTCTTTGGAGATCTCGCGGCGCCATGTACTGAACCAAAGCGGCCGCCGCATCAGGCGCAGTCTCCGGGGCGTCTGCATGGAGCTGGCTCAAGCCCAGCGACACCAGCTGCCGGACCGAGAAGTTCTCTATCAGGTCTCCCGGACTGACGCCATCGCTAGCACCTGCCAAAGCCGTTGAATTATTGCTTAAAAAATTGAGCAGGGGCCAGGGTTGCGCGCATTCGTCCACCTTGCTGATCAAAACGCTGTCCCAGGCGGTGTTGGCGCTGGCCAGTTTGTGAAGGGTGGCGCTGGAGGCGTCCGCCGGCACCACGGCATGGCACTGGCAGTCCGGCTGGACAGCCAGCACTTCGGCCACGCGCTCTTTCATTTGCACGCCGGGGGTGTCTATCAGCACCACGCGGCGGGTATTCAGTTCATTGAGCAGCAGGGCCAGCGTGGCGGCATCGCCAGCGCGATAGCAGTCGATGCCCAGTTGCGAGGCCAGCATCTGGATCTGGCTCCAGGCACCGGCCCGCACGTCCTGGTAGCTGATCAAAGCCACCTGGTGTGCGCCGTGCAATTGTTCGACGTGGCGCGCCATACGCGCTGTCATCAGGGTTTTCCCGGCGCCTGACGGGCCGGCCACCAGGTGCACGCCCTTGTCGGGCAAGGCTGCAGCGGGGCGGCTCAGGGAATGTGTCAGCTGCTCGTTGATGGCCTGCAAGGCTTTTTCCGGGCTGGCGTGGTCTTTCAAGGTGTCGAGCATCAGCGCCCGCAGTTCCTGGGGAATGGCGGCTTCACCCATGGCACGGGCCAGCGGCTGCACCTCGGCGGCCAAATTCAGGCTGCTCTGCCAGCCGGCGGTTTGCTGGCCCAGGCGGAATTCGCGGCGCAGCGAGGCCAGCTCGTCGCGCACCAGGTCCACGATCTCGCGGCCGCGCAGGTAGTCGCGGGCGTCTTCGGGCTGTGTCTGGCTTTGGGCCGTGAAGCCGGCCGCAGCCGGTTTCCATTCGGCCTGGCGCAGGGCCTCCATGAAATTCAGCGGCTCGGCGGCTGCCGCTGCAGCTTCGGCCGGCGCTGCCGCACGGGAGGCCACGGGCATCTGGTCAATCAGCGATATGGCGACTGGTGCCACCATGCCCAGGGGCAGGGCGGTGTCAGCCGCTTCAGCCGGCGGCAAGTCCAGCGCCACCACCAGTTCCGTCTGGCCATTGACCATGTGGTTGGAGATGATCAACACATCGTCCCCGTACAGGGCAATGGCCTTGTCAGTGGCGCTGCGGGTATCGCGGGCAAGAATTCGCTTGAGTTGCATGGCGTTAACGGTGTTGGGTTACTGGGGCAGAGGGCGGATCGCGCCGCTTACTGTTTGGTCTCGGCGTGAACCGTGTGAATGACTTTGACCATCTGGTCTTCCGGAATCTCGCTGTACGACAGAATCGTCAGGTCGGTCACCCGAAAGCGCACGGCCTTGGACATCCAGGGGCGAATCGCCGGGGACACCACCAGCACCGCCGGGTGGCCTTGCTCTTCGACCGAGCGTGCGCCATCGCGGAGGGCGCCAAAAAGACGTTCCGACAGGCCGGGTTCGAGCACCATGTTCTGGTTTGCGCCGGTCTGCTGCAGCACGTTGTGCAGCAGTTGCTCCAGGCCCGGGTCCAGGGTGATCACCGACAGGCTGTTCTTGTCGTCCACCAGACCCTGCACGATCATGCGACCGAGCTTGGGGCGGATGATGGAGGTCAGCTGGTCCGGGTCCTGGGTGCGTGTGCAGGCTTCGGACAGCGCCTCGACGATGGTGCGCATGTCGCGGATCGAGACCGACTCGCCCAGCACGTTTTGCAGCGTGCGGGTGACCACACCCAGCGACAGCTTGCCAGGCACCAGGTCTTCGACCAGCTTGGGCGACTTGGCGGCCAACTTGTCCAGCAATTGCTGCACTTCGTCGTGGCTGAGCAGATCGGCGGCGTTGTCGCGCAGCACTTTGTTCAGGTGGGTGGCCACTGCGGTGCTGGCATCCACCACCGTGTAACCCAGGGTACGGGCATGGTCGCGCTGCGACGGGTCAATCCAGACGGCGTCCAGGCCAAAAGCCGGTTCCTTGCAGGCAATGCCTTCGAGCGAGCCGTAGACCTGGCCGGGGTTGATGGCCATTTCGCGGCCGACCTTGATTTCGCCCTTGCCGCGGATCACGCCCTTGAGGACGATGTGATAAGTGTCGGGGTCGATGTTCAGGGCGTCGCGGATGCGCACCGGCTGAATCAAAAAGCCCAGTTCGACAGACAGTTTTTTGCGCACGCCCTTGACGCGGGCCATCAGCTGGCCGCCGGCGTCCGGGTTGACCAGCGGAATCAGGCCGTAGCCGATTTCCAGGCCGATCAGGTCCACCTGGTCAACGTCGTCCCAGTCCAGCTCTTTAGGCTCTTCCAGACCGCCGCCGTCGGCAGCGGCCGCGCCGCCAGCACCCGGCTGGCCGGCGGTGGGCTGGCTACCGCGGCGCATCGTCATATAGCCGATGCCCGCGCAAGCGCTGGCCATCAACAAAAATACAAAATGCGGCATGCCGGGCACCACGCCCAATAGAGCCAAAATGCCTGCAGAGATGAACAGGGCCGAGGGGTTGGACAACTGGCTTGAAGCCTGTTCGGTCATCGACTCGGAGGTGGTGACGCGCGTCACGATGATGGCGGTTGCCAGCGACAGGAACAGCGCGGGAATCTGCGCCACCAGACCGTCACCGATGGTCAGCAGGGTGTAAATGCGGCCAGCTTCGCTGAACGACAGGTCATGCTGGAAGATGCCGATGGTCAGCCCACCGACCAGATTGATCACCAGAATCAACAGGCCCGCGATCGCGTCACCGCTGACGAATTTGGACGCACCGTCCATGGAGCCGAAGAAGTCAGATTCCTGCGACAGCTCTTCGCGGCGCTTTTTGGCAGTTTCCTGGTCAATCACGCCGGCGTTCAAGTCAGCGTCAATCGACATCTGTTTACCGGGCATGGCGTCCAGGGTGAAGCGCGCATTGACCTCCGAGACCCGGCCGGCACCCTTGGTCACCACAATGAAGTTGATGATCATCAAAATGCCGAAGATGATGAAACCCACCACGTAGTTGCCGCCGATCACGATGTGACCAAAAGCCGCCACCACCTTGCCGGCAGCTTCTTCGCCTTCGTGGCCGCTGACCAGCACCACGCGGGTCGAGGCCACGTTCAGGGCCAGGCGCAACATCGTTGCAAACAGCAAAACAGAGGGAAACGACGAAAAATCCAGCGGCTTGCGGGTGCCGATGGCGATCATGATGATCAACAGGCTGGAAGCGATGTTGAAAGTGAACAGGATGTCCAGCAGCCAGGGCGGCAGGGGCAGCACCAGCATGGCCATGATCAGCAGCACCAACGCCGGAATGCTCAGTCCGGAGAAATTGAAACTGTTCAGGTTCTGTCGGATACTTGACAGGGTCAGAGTGGTCATGAGGGCTGGTACTCGTAAAAATACGTTAATTTCGTTAACATCGGTACTGCACTGCAAAGTCTGTGCCACGCTAAACCGACAGGTGACTGCCCGGACCGATCGGCCAGCGTGTTTCTTGCCGTTGTGGCAAGACCTCTCCGGTCACGCTTTTTGCTTAGAAAGGACAGGTACCCGATTTCCGGATGGCCTGACACCCTAAGCTATGGCGCGAAAACCACATGGACGCAAACCTCTCTTCTTCCACCCTCAACGCTCCGTCCGCCTCGACAGGCCTGTCTGTGGCGGCCGGTCCAACGCCCGCGGCAGCCTTGCGGGGAGCCGACTTTGCCAACCTTCTGGGCAGCCTGCTGGCCGATCCGGGGCGGCAAGGTCTTGCCGCTGATGGCCTGGCCGACGTTGGCCTGCAGGCCTTCGCGCTGAGCCCGCAGATGGAATTAATCACCCCGGCCACCCCCGTACCGGACACCGGCAGCCTGGTCGCCTTTGCGCGCACCCAGGGGCTGGATGAAAGCACTTTGGCTGCTCTTTTTGGCGACACGGCCGTCCAGGCCACTGCGCCAGGCGAGCTGGCCGGCGCCAATTGGGCCGGTCTGAACGGGCTCATGCTGCCGGTGGCCCCGGCCGCAGGCGGCACCACGGGTCTTTCCGTGCTGGCCGCGACGCCGGCCAACCTGGCTGGCGCCACACTTATGAAAGAGGGCGGGCCCGCTACGCTGACTGTCATGGGCGCCAGCGAGCTGAGCTGGCAAATGGGCAAAACCGCCGGCACCCCGGGCGCAACCGGTTTGTTGGGTGTGGCCTCCGCTACAGAAGTCAATGCCGCCGAGACCAGCGACGCCATGCGTCTTCAATTGATGCTGCCGCGCGAGGCCATCACCGCCCTGACGCGCCGGCTGGCCGGCATGGCCGGCAATGGTCAGGCCGTGGCCTGGGGCGGGCTGACCGCCAGCGCCCTGGCCAGCGCCAGCGTGGCCCAGGGCCGCATAGACCTGCGCGAATTTTTCAGCGCTGACGTGCTGGACGCCGCCCCTGCCGATGCCCCTGTCACATCCCCCGGGCAAACCATGGAGGGCCTCCGCACGGCGGCTTCTCCACTGACTTTGACGTCTGAAGGTACCCCCGTGGCCAGCCAGGCCAGCCAGCGCATTGAGCATTACCAGCAGTTGGCTGACCGTTTGGGCCAGGCCCTGGCCCAACGCCTGCAGGCCCAGATTGAGCGCGGTGAATGGAAAGTCCAAATGCGCATGGACCCGGCGAGCCTGGGCCGCATCGACATGGAACTGGACATGCGCGCCGGCGGTCTGGACGCGATTTTCCGCTCTGACAACCCGCTCACACGGGAATTGATTGCCCAGGGTCTGCCCAAACTCAAAGAGAGCCTGTCCCAATCAGGCACGGCAGTTGCTAATGTCTGGGTGAACGGGGATTCCGCGCGTCAATCTGGCGGAAATCCGACACCCTCCCACAACCCCTCTAACGGCGCCTGGAAACGAGGCGAAGACGACAAGGGGCAGGGCGACCAGACGGTGGAGCTGGCGCCCGTGGCGGGTGTGCGTCAGAGCAGTACCAGTACCGACTGGGATGTACTGGCCTAAGACAAGAAGCCCCTGAGGGCCTGATGCAGACAAACTGAAACGACTACACGAGGTGTCACATGGCTGAAGAAATTGTAGAAACAGAACCGAAGGCGAAAAAGCCGATTCTTCTGATCGTCGGGGGCATTCTTGTCTTGCTGTTGCTGCTGGTCGGTGCCGTGGTCGGGACCTTGTTTTTGACCGGCGCTTTCAAGCCCAAGCCTGAACTCACCGCCGAGCAAAAGCTCGAGCAGGGCGATGACGGCGCCGGCGGCGCTGCGGCGGATGACGGCTCTGGCGGCAAAAAAGATGGCAAAGCCGAAGCAGGCAAAGACGGCAAAAAAGACGGCCCGCCCGCCAAACTGACCAAAAAATCTCCGGAACTCACACGCTTTGACTTCAGTTACCTGCAGCTCGAACGCGAGTTTCTGACCAACCTGACTGGTTCGCGCAAGGTCATGTCGATCCAGGTGGCCGTGATGACCCGCTACGACCAGCGCGTTCTCGACAATGTCAAAAAGCACGAGTTCGCGCTGCGTTCCGTCATGATGGACGTGATGCGCCAGACCGTGGATGCCGACCTGACCAAGCCCGATTTCCGCAAGGAACTGGCTGTGCGCCTGCGCGACGCCATGAACACCTTGCTTGAAAAATACGAAGATTTCGGCGGCATCGAGGACGTCTACTTCACCTCCTTTATCGTGCAGTGATGCACGTGCCCCTTTTCACCACCCCGCACTGAACCGTTTTAAGAGACCATGGCCACCAACCTGTTGAGCCCCGAAGAGCTGTCGGCCCTTGCCGAAGGCGTCAATGACGGAAGCATTCCCGTTGATACCGGCTACAACACGGCTGCCCGCGTGCGCAAGCATGACCTGGCCAGCGAAGACAGCAGCCTGGGTGTCAATGTTGCCTCGGTCGACATGATCAACGAGCGCTTTGTGCGCTTGTTCCGTCTGGGTCTGCTTGAAATGCTGCGCAGCAGCCCGCGCGTCACGCCGACCCGCGTGCGCATCATGCGTTTTGGCGAATACCTTGAGGACCTCAAGGCACCGCTCTCCGTCAATGTCGTGCGCATGAACCCCTTGCGCGGTTACTCCATGGTGGTGATTGACCCGGTGGTGGTGTTCAGCTCGCTGGACAGCTTTTTCGGCGGCTTCGGCCGGGGTGTCGGCCAGTTGCCTTCGGGTCGCCTGTTCACGCCCACCGAAACCCGCATCATCAACATGATCCTGGACGTCTTTTTTCGCTCCCTCAAGGAAGCCTGGGCGCCGCTGATGGAGATCGACTTCGAGCTGGTCAGCTCCGAGATCAACCCGCAGTTTGCCCAGATCGCCGACGAAAACGACCTGGTCATCCTGACCCGTTTCGAGTCCGAAAGTGGCCCGACCACCCATGGCTTCATTGACCTGGTCTACCCTTATTCCTCGCTCAAGCCCGTGCGTGACCTGCTGCGCAGCCGCGTGCAGACCGGTGACGGTAACGAAGAGTCCGACAACCAGTGGCGCGACGATCTGGGCAGCGCTGTGGACAGCGCCGACCTCGAAATGCGCGTGCTTCTGAGCTCCTTTGAGAGCAACCTGATGGCCATCGAAAATCTGCAGCCCGGTGATGTGCTTTACTTCAAGAAACCGGAACTGGCGCGACTCTCCATCAACGACGTTCCCGCTTTTGACGTACAGGTCGGGGCCCTCGGGACCCAGACCGCCGTGCAAATTGAACGCGCCGTGATCCCCGGCATGCAATGACATTCAGGAACCCGATATGAACGACTCCACCTCCGACAAAACCACCGCCGACATGGCGGGCGCCTCCGGCTCGCAGATCAACGCTGACGTGCTGCAAAACATCACGGTCACACTGTCCGTGGAAGTCGGGCGCGCCATGATCAAGATCCGCGACCTGATGCGCCTGACGCAGGGCAGCGTGGTCGAGCTCGACCACATTGCCGGCGAACCGCTGGACCTGCTGGTCAACAAGACCGTGGTCGCGCAGGGCGAGGTGGTGCTGGTCAATGACCGCTACGGCATCCGCCTGACGCGCGTGGTGCCGGCGTCTGAACGCATGAAAAACCTCTGACCATGGCCACCGGTCTTTCTGCCGTGGACATGCTGCGCTTTGCGGGCAGCCTGGTGCTGGTGCTCGGTTTGCTGGGGGGCCTGCTGTGGGCGCTCAAGCGCATGCAAACCGGCGTGCGCCCTGGTGGCGGTATCAAACAACTCGAAGTGCTCGAAGCCGTCAGCGTGGGCCCGCGGCAAAAAGTCGCTCTGCTGCGCGTCGGCAACCGTGAAGTGCTGGTGGGCATCTCCCCCGCCCAGCTCACCGCGCTGGGCAACTGGCCTGCGGCCGACACTGCGAAAGACAGTCATGAAGCGTAATTACTGGCGTCCCTTCGCCATTTTCCTGTTGCTGGCCCTGCCGCTGGCAGCCTGGTCGCAAGGCCTGCCTCTGGTGAATGTCACTGGCGGCAAAGGCGGCACCCAGTACAGCCTGACCCTGCAGTTGCTGGCCCTCATGACCACGCTGGCGGTACTGCCGTCGCTGCTGCTCATGATGACTTCTTTTGTGCGCATCATCATCGTCATGTCGCTGCTGCGCCAGGCGCTGGGCACTGGCCAGACCCCGCCCAACACCGTGCTGGTCGGTTTGTCACTGTTTCTCACCCTCTTCATCATGCAGCCCGTGCTGACCGACGTTTACCAGAACGCGTTGGCGCCTTATCTGCAAAACGGCATGGACTTTAACAAGGCCCTGGCCGCCGCCGAAGCACCGATCCGCAAGTTCATGATGGCCCAGACCCGCAGCGATGACATCGCGCTGTTCATGCAGATCGCCCGCAAAGGCGAGCCGCTGAGCCCTGACACCGTGCCCTTCACGACGCTGGTGCCGGCTTTCATCACGTCCGAGTTGAAAAGCGCTTTCACCATCGGCTTCCTGATCTACATCCCCTTCGTGGTGATCGATCTGATCGTCGCCAGCGTGCTGATGTCGATGGGCATGATGATGTTGTCGCCCATGATGATTTCGATGCCTTTCAAGCTGATGCTGTTTGTGCTGGTCGATGGTTGGGGGCTGATCATGGGATCGCTCGCCGCCAGTTTTGTCACTACCTGAGGACCACGCCCCATGGACACTTCCACCGTAGTTGAACTGGGCAACCAGGCCCTCTGGATGACCGTGCTGATCTCGGCGCCGCTGCTCGGCATGGCGCTGGCCGTCGGTCTGGTGATCGGTATCGTGCAGGCCGCCACCTCGGTCAACGAAGCCACCCTGAGTTTCATTCCCAAGCTCGCCGCCATGGCCCTGACGCTGGCGGTGGTGGGTGGCTGGCAGATCGCCATGCTGGTCGAATACACCCGCAGCATCTTCATGCGCATTCCGACGCTGTTCACCTGAAGCCTGCCCCCGCCCCATGAACATCGCAGCCATCGATATCGTCGAGCGGTTTTACGCTTTCATGTGGCCCATGCTGCGCATTTCTGCGCTGCTGCTGGCAGCCCCCATTTTTTCGCTTTCTGCCTTGACGGTGCGCATCCGTGTGCTGCTGGCGCTGGCTTTGTCGGTGATGGTCTACCCGCTGTTCACCTGGCCTGTCATTGATCCGCTGTCACCGGCCGGCCTGCTGGAAATCGTTAATCAGCTGATGATCGGCGCCTTCATGGGCCTGGTCTTGCAGATCGTCACCGCCGCGGTGGTGGTGGCAGGGCAAACCATCTCCAACTCCATGGGCCTGTCGATGGCCAGCCTGATCGACCCCAACGTCGGCAACGTGCCGGTGATCGCGCAGTTCCTGCTGATCATGTCGACGCTGATTTTTGTCAGCCTGGGCGGCCACGCCATGCTGCTGGCCCTCATTCTTGAAAGCTTTGCCACCTTGCCGGTCGGCAGTTCGTTGCTCGGCCCCTCGGCTTATGCGCTGCTGGTGAGCTGGAGCTCGATGATTTTTCTGGGCGCCTTGCTGACGGCCTTGCCGGTCATGGTGACGCTGCTCTTTATCAGCATCGGCCTGGGTGTGGTGACGCGCGCCGCGCCCAGCCTGAACATTTTTTCCGTCGGTTTGCCGGCCACCATCATTGCGGGTTTTCTCGTGTTGATGCTGTCGCTGGCCAACATCGGCAGCCGCATCCAGTGGCTGTGGCTGCAAGGTCTGCAGCAAATCCGCAGCCTGGCGGGCTTGTCATGAACCACCTTGTCCTGACAGAAAGCCGCCATGTCTGAAAGCGGCTCCGAACGCACCGAAGAACCCACAGCGCGGCGGCTGCGTCGTGCGCGCGAGGACGGCCAGGTGGCCCGCTCGATGGAACTGCCGGCCGCCGCCGTGATGATCGCCGCCGTGTTCACCATCCTGATGGTGGGCGGCGTCTGGGTGTCGCGCCTGTCGGACATGCTCAAAAGCAGTTTCACCTTTGACCGCAAGACGCTGGACACGCCAACCTTGCTGCCAGCCACCTTTGCCAGCCAAATGCTCGAAGCCCTGCTGCTGGTGCTGCCGGTGATGGCGGTGACAGCCGTGGTGGCCATCCTGGCCTCTGGCGCAACCGGCGGCTTTCATTTCTCCATGAAAAGCGTGGCCCCCAAGTTCAGCAAGCTCAGCCCGATGGCGGGCTTCAAACGCATGCTGGGCACCCACGCGGCGGTCGAATTAATCAAGTCGCTGGCCAAGTTCACACTGGTGGCCGGCGTGCTCTGGGCCCTGGTAGACAAACACATGAATGATTTGATCCGCCTGGGCAATATGAGCCTGGAACCGGCGCTGGCTGCGGCCGGCAGCCTGTTGACGGAGTCCGCCCTATGGCTCACCCTCAGCCTGGTGCTGATCGCCGTGATCGACGCGCCTTACCAGCGCTGGTCCTACATCAAGCGCTTGCGAATGACCAAGCAAGAGGTCAAGGACGAGATGAAGGACATGGAAGGCCGGCCTGAAGTCAAGCAGCAGATCCGCCGCCGTCAGCGCGAAATGGCCAACGCCCGCATGATGCAAAGCGTCAAGGACGCCGACGTCGTCATCACCAACCCCGAGCACTTTGCCATTGCGCTGTCTTACGACCCGACCTCGGACGGCGCGCCCATCATGCTGGCCAAGGGCGCGGACCACATGGCCGCCCGCATCCGTGAAGAAGCTAGACTCAATGGTGTGGAAATATTTTCCTCGCCTCAGCTCGCCCGGGCGCTGTATTTCACCACCGAGGTCACGCAGACGATTCCCGAAGCGCTGTACCACGCCGTGGCCCCTGTCATTGCTTATGTGTTCAGTCTGGCGCAGGTCCGGCCGGGTGTCGAGCCGATGCCCCGGCCGCAGCCCAAAGTGCCGCCGGCCATGCGCTTTAATGCCAAGGGCGAGCTTGAGAACCCTGTGGAGCGTCAAGCATGAGCGATTTCAATGTCAACGTGAACCTGGATGCCGCCGGCATGGCCCCGCTGTACTTCCGCAACGCCGACCGCCTGCGCATGGAAGGCTGTGTGGCCGGTCTGCTGCGCGACGGCCGCAGCCTGGCCTTGTCGAGCAACCGCGAAGCCGCGCTGGACCACTACAGCCGTTTGCTGTTTGCCCGCCTGCGCGAAAGCTCGCCGTCCACTCAGCTGGAAGTCTATTTCCCGGCCGACACTGCCGCCATGCTGGCCCGCTTCAACGAGGTGCTGGCCAGCCAGTCGGTGCAGCAGGCCATGAAGGTGTCGGGCGTCGAGTCGGTTGCCCGCATCATGATTGTTCATGACGCAGGCGCGCTGGCCGACCATGAAGTGCAACTGCTGGCGCGGCTGGTGCAAAACTTCCCGGGCGCCAACATCCGCATTGTTCTTCTGCTGGGCACCAGCCCCCGCAGCCGCAAGATTTTTGAATCCTTTGACCGCCGCATGTTGCGCTGGGACATCGAGGCGCCCACACCCGAACAGGCCGAAGCCATGCTGGCCCAGGGCCGCGAAGACGGTTGCGAAGGCGCCGTCAAGACCCTGCTGCAAAAAATGCAGGCTCCGTTACCCGGCGAGTTGGCCCAGGCCGACCCGGCCGGCATTGACCCGTTGGGCTTTGACACCCCCGGCGAGCGCAGTCAGAGCACCACCGACGTGTTCACTTTTTCGGGCGGCACCGACAAAGCCCGCGCTGAAGCCGCTGCCTGGCAGGCCAAGGCCGACAGAGCCGCGGCGCGCGCCGCACGCGGGCGCGGCGGTTTTCTGCGCTGGTTCCTGGCTGTCAGTGCGCTGGCCGTGCTGTCGGTCGGCATCACCGCCTGGTTGCACCCGGATGTGTTCAGCCTGGACCGCTTGCAAATGGCCCAGCGCTGGGCCAGCAGCAGCCTGAAAGGTGCCGCACCGGCGGTGACCGTGGTGGC
>JBIKHR010000253.1:0-4544 GCA_044362035.1 Polaromonas sp.
CTGCCGGCAGTCTGTAAGTTGGAAGGTCTGTGAAAGCGTTGATGTTGCGGAACTCGGGCCGCTGCTTGGCTGGGTGTGTCGCTGATTCGGACATGCTCTGCTTTCTATGTGTTTTTCAGTAACTGGCCTGTAACAAAAACTGCTCAGCGGGAAATTCTATTGCAATGCAGCATGAATCTGGCGTCGAGCTGGCTTAGAACGTGAGTTTTTACAGGAATTTGGTATCCCATCGGCAAGCTGGATTGCGCATTGTTCCCAGCTTGGTATTGAAAAATCCCCCAAGCTGACACGAGGGTTACAACTTATCCAGGTTTTTCAGCATGACACTGGCGGTGTCGCGGATCGACTGGCGCTCGTCAGGCGCAATGCGCTGCAGGTTTTTGACCATGAGCGCGGTGCGCGGGTTACCTGCAAAGCTGGCTTCGTGGCGGTCCAGGAAGTTCCAGTAGAGCACGGTCATCGGGCAGGCCTGCGGCCCGCTGCGCGTCTCGGGCTTGTAACTGCAGTCGCCGCAGTAGTTGCTCATGCGTTTGACATAAGCGCCGCTGGCCACGTAAGGCTTGGAGGTGAAGCGCCCGCCATTGGCAAACAACGCCATGCCGGCTGTGTTGGGCAACTCAACCCACTCGACGGCATCCACATAGACCGCCAGGTACCAGTCACACAGTTGCTGCGGCGTGATTTGCGCTGTCACACCGAACATTCCGGTGACCATGAGGCGCTGAATATGGTGCGAGTAGCCGTTGGCCAGGGTCTGGCTGATGCACTGGCGCATGCAATTCATTTGGGTTTCGCCCGTCCAGTACCAGGCGGGCAGGGGGTTCTCATGACCGTAGTGGTTGGCCTCTTTGAGCCCCGGCATGTCCAGAAAATAAACCCCGCGAATGAACTCGCGCCAGCCCAGCACTTGCCTTATGAAGCCCTCGACGCTGGCCAGCGGCAGACCGCGCTGGTGCAAAGCCGCTTCGGCGGCGTGAATCACTTCAAGGGGATGCAGCAGTTTGAGGTTGAGCGAGCTGGAAAGCAGTGCGTGCCAGCCAAAGTCCAGCCCGGTCCACATGGCGTCCTGGTGCTCGCCAAACAGCGGCAACCGGTGCTCGATGAAATCAGCCAGCGCCAGCAGGGCCTGCTCGCGTGTCACGGGCCAGTTGAAGCGGCTGAGCTCTCCCGGGTGGTCGGCAAAGCGCTCTGTCACAAGTTGCAACACCTGGCGCGTGACGTCGTCTTGCGCAAAGACCAGCGGCCGAGGCAGGTCCTTCGGGCCGGCCTTGCCAAAGCCTTTGCGGTTGTCGGCGTCAAAGTTCCATTGCCCGCCCAGGGGCTGGCCGTCGTCCATCAGCACTTTGTACTGTTGGCGCATCTTGCGGTAAAAGAATTCCATTCGCAGGCTGGCCGAATGGCCGGCCCATTGGCGAAATGCCGGCAGGCTGCATAAAAAATGTTTGTCTTCGCGCCACTCCAACGGGGTGCGCTGGCCCTGGTCGGGCTGGCAGGCTTTTTCTATTTGCGCACGCACTCGCAGATCACCGGGCTCAACACCGATCACGCGTTTCGGCTGCAGCGTTTGCACTGCGGCTCTCAGGCCGGCGGCCAGTGTCGGGTCGCCCTCATGCTCCAGCGCCCGGTAGTACACGGTGACTCCGCGTTGCCGGAGCTGAGCGGCAAAGTGCCGCATGGCCGACAGGAACAGCGCCGTGCGCGCTTTGTGTGACCAGACGTGGGTGGATTCCTCGAAGGCCTCGATCATCAGCACCGCGTCAAGCGCGGGGTCCAGTCCGTCAAACACCGACGAATCGTTGTCGAGCTGATCGCCCAGAATCAGCAGCAGGTGGCGGCAGGGCGGGGTCATGGCGCTGCCCGAGGTACCGCCGGCGTGCCACTTTTGCGTGCGCGGCAGGCGTCAGAGCAATATTTCACATCGGCCCAGTTTTTGGCCCAGCTTTTGCGCCACACCATGTCGCGTCCGCAGACCAGGCAGGGCTTGCTGGGCAGCGCGGCCTTGTTGCCTTTGAAGCCGTTTGACGTCGCCATTTCTTAGCTCAGGCTGTTGCGGTAGTGATGGGTGTCGGTGCGGTACAGGCCGCGCCGCAACTCCATGGGCAGGTCGTTGTACGTGTAGGCGGTGCGTTCCACGCTCAGCAACGGCTCACCGGCTTTCACGCTCAGCAGTTCGGTGGCGGGCTCGGCGGCGGCCAGTGCACGGATTTTTTCTTCAGCGCGGACCATGCGCACGCCGAATTCGGTTTCAAACAGGGCGTACATGGGGCCGCGGTAGGCGTCCAGTCGCTCGGCACTCAAGCCCTTGAAGGGCGCAGCCGGCAGCCACAGGTCTTCCAGTATGGTCGGCACGCCCTGAAAAGCCAGCACGCGGCGCACTTGCAGCACCGCATCGCCGCTGCGCAAACCCAGCGCGCGGGCAATGTCGGCCGGCGCCCGCTGGCGCTTGCATTCAATGATGCGGCGCTCCGCCGGGCCTTCGCTGGTGGTGTCGCCGCTGTCCGGCAACAAGCGCAAAAAGCGGTACTGCACCTGCTGCTCTGCGTGCGTGGCGACAAAAGTGCCTTTGCCTTGCCGGCGCACCACCAGGTTTTCGGCGGCCAACTCGTCAATGGCTTTGCGCACCGTGCCTTGACTGACGCGAAAGCGTGCGGCCAGGTCCATTTCGCTGGGGATCACGTCGCCCGGCTTCCACTCGCCGCTCTGCAGGCTTTGCAAAATCAGCACCTTGATTTGCTGGTACAGCGGGCTGAAGGCCGGGGTGCCAACAATGCCTGTGCCTGTCTCAAAGATGGGGGTCATGTTCTCGGGCTGGGGTTTCAAGCGGGTCTGCATGCTTGGGTTGAAAGAACTGCGAATGTTATCTTATATAAGACATAAGACAAATTGACGAGCAGGGGTTTTCCCGCGTAAACTTGCGGGCTGAGCCTGGCACGCCAGTTCAAAGCGTGCGTCCCGAACTGATTAACAACCTTCCTGGAGTTTCGTCATGAGCAAAAAACCCGTCCGTGTTGCCGTCACTGGTGCCGCCGGTCAAATTGGTTACGCCCTGTTGTTCCGCATCGCCTCGGGCGAAATGCTGGGCAAGGACCAGCCCGTTATTTTGCAATTGCTTGAAGTGCCGGTTGAAGGCCCGCAAAAGGCGCTCAAGGGCGTCATGATGGAACTCGAAGACTGCGCTTTTCCCTTGTTGGCCGGCATGGAAGCCCACAGTGACCCGATGACCGCCTTCAAGGACACCGACTACGCATTGCTGGTCGGTTCCATGCCCCGCAAGGCCGGCATGGAGCGCGCCGAACTGCTGGCCATCAATGGTCAAATCTTCACGACGCAGGGCAAGGCCCTGAACGCTGTCGCCAGCCGCAACGTCAAGGTGCTGGTGGTCGGTAACCCGGCCAACACCAACGCCTACATCGCCATGAAAAGTGCGCCGGATCTGCCACGCAAAAACTTCACCGCCATGCTGCGACTGGACCACAACCGTGCCTTGTCGCAAATCGCGGCCAAGACCGGCACCCAGGTCGCCGACATCGAAAAGCTCACCGTCTGGGGCAACCACTCGCCCACCATGTACGCTGACTACCGCTTTGCCACCGTCAACGGCAAAAAGGTCAAAGACCTGATCAACGACCAGGTCTGGAACGCAACCGTGTTCCTGCCCACCGTCGGCAAGCGCGGCGCTGCCATCATTGAGGCGCGTGGCCTGTCGTCGGCAGCGTCTGCTGCCAACGCCGCCATCGACCACATGCGCGACTGGGCCTTAGGCTCTAACGGCAAATGGGTCACCATGGGTATTCCATCGGACGGCCAGTACGGCATCCCCAAGGACACCATGTTCGGCTTCCCTGTCACCACCGATGGTGGCGATTACAAACTGGTTGAAGGCCTCGAGATTGACGCTTTCAGCCAGGAGTGCATCAACAAGACGCTCAAAGAATTGCAAGACGAGCAAGCCGGCGTCGCTCACCTGCTTTAAAGGCTGCGAGCCGCCTGCCGCGGCTTACACCGCACACCATGCAACATCCGCGCGACGTTCTTCTTGGCGCTCAGGCCGCTACCGGCGTTTTGCCGGTGTGCGACCACTACAGCGGTGTCGAGCTGCGCATGCGCAAAAGCCTGCAGTTGCAGGCCGAGATGAGCCAGGAGTTCGGTGCTTGCGTCTTTGACGTGACGCTCGACTGCGAAGACGGTGCCCCCGTGGGCGGCGAGGCCGATCATGCGGCGCTGGTGGTGTCCTTGCTGCTGGGCGCGGCGCCTCATGCACGTGTTGCTGCGCGTGTTCATGCGATTGACCACCCGGCCTTTGAGGCCGATATCGCCATCATCGTGGGGCAGGCCGGTCATCGGCTCAGCCACCTGATGATTCCCAAGGTCGAGTCCGCGGCTGACCTGGCGCGGGTTGAAAAAGCCCTGGCGGCTGTGGCTACGGCGGCTGCCGCGGCGCTGCCCTTGCATGTGCTCGTTGAATCGCCGCTGGCGGTGCACAACGCTTTTGAGATGGCAGCGCATCCGCGCGTGCAGTCCATCAGTTTTGGCTTGATGGACTT
>JBIKHR010000254.1:0-4541 GCA_044362035.1 Polaromonas sp.
GCTGGACCACCGAGACAGTGCGCTTTCTGGTTGAGCGCGGGATTCCGGTCTGCGCCCACCTGGGGCTGACACCGCAGACCGTGCACGCGCTGGGCGGCTACCGGGTGCAGGGCCGGGGCGATGACGCTGCCACGCTGCTGCGCCGGCAGGCGCACGAACTACAGGACGCAGGCGCCTCCATGCTGGTGCTTGAAATGGTGCCGGCCGCCGTGGCCGCCAGCCTGACTGCAGAGCTCACGCGCTGTGCCACCATCGGCATTGGTGCCGGACGGGACACCGCCGGGCAGGTGCTGGTGCTGCACGACATGCTGGGCATCAACCTGGGCAAGATGCCGCGCTTTGTGCGCAACTTCATGGACGGCAGCGGCAGCGTGCGCGGCGCCATCGAGGCTTATGTGCGCGCCGTCAAGGACGGCAGTTTTCCGGTGGACGCGCAGCACGCCTGGTAGGCTGCGCCCCTTTACTTTTTCATCTCATCCGCTGCAAGGATTTTCTGCATGCATATCGTTCACACCATCGCCGACCTGCGCCAGCACCTGCAAGGCTTCAAGCGGCCGGCCTTTGTTCCGACCATGGGCAATCTGCATGACGGGCATATCGCCCTGGTCCGGCAGGCTCGCGACATGGGCGACGTGACGGTGTCCAGTATCTTCGTCAACCGCCTGCAGTTCGCGCCAAACGAAGACTTTGACAGCTATCCGCGCACGCTGGACGCCGATGCCGAGCGCCTGCAAGCGGCGGGCTGCAACGTGTTGTTTGCGCCGCGCGAAAAAGAGCTCTATCCCCAGCCGCAAACCTACAAGGTGCATCCGGCCTCCGAGCTTGCTGACGTTCTGGAGGGCCACTTCCGACCCGGCTTTTTCATTGGCGTGAGCACGGTGGTGCTCAAGCTGTTTTCTTGCGTGTTTGCCGGTATGCCCGGAGGCGTGGCGGCTTTCGGCAAAAAAGACTACCAGCAGGTGCTGGTAGTGCAGCGTATGGTGCAGCAGTTTGCCCTGCCGATCGAGATCGTTGCCGGCGAAACGCAACGTGCGCCGGACGGCCTGGCGCTGTCCTCGCGCAATGGCTACCTGAGCGCCGCTGAGCGCGCCGAAGCCGTGCAGTTGTCGATAGCACTCAAGGCTCTTGGCAAGGCTGCCCAAAGCGCCCGCCTGGCCGACCTGCCCGCGCTGGAGGCCGATGCCATGCAGTCGCTGGCACGCCGTGGCTGGAAGCCCGACTACCTGACAGTGCGCCGGCGCAGCGACCTGCTGGCGCCCCGCAGCGAAACAACGGCAGACGAAGCGCTGGTGGTGTTGGGCGCGGCCAAGCTGGGCATGACCCGGCTGATCGACAACTTCGAAATTTGAAAGAGCCGGGGCTCAGCCCAGCTCGACTGTGGCGTCCCGCCCCATCAGCGAAGCCACCGCCTGCGACGGGCTGACCAGGCCGTCCAGCAGGGCCACCACGGCGCTGGAAATAGGCATGTCAACACCCAGCGCCTGGGCCCGCTGCACCACAGTGCGTGCGCAATAAACCCCCTCAGCCACATGGCCCAATGAGGCCACGGCCTGCGCCAGCGTCTGGCCCTGCGCCAGCAACAAGCCCACCTGGCGATTGCGGCTGAGGTCGCCCGTGGCCGTCAGCACCAGATCACCCAGGCCGGACAAGCCGGTAAAAGTGTCGGCGCGCGCACCCAAGGCCACGCCCAGTCGGGTCATTTCGGCCAGCCCGCGGGTGATGAGCGCGGCCCGGGCGTTCAGACCGAGTTGCAGACCGTCGCAAAAGCCGGTGGCAATCGCCAGCACGTTCTTGACAGCGCCGCCGACTTCAACGCCCACCATGTCTGCGCTGGCATAGACACGCAAGACGGGCTGGTGAAATGCGGCCACCAGCGCGTCGCGCACCCCGGCGTCCCCGCTGGCCGCCACCAGTGCGGTGGGCTGACCCAGCGCGACTTCACGCGCAAAGCTCGGGCCGCTCAGCACGCCGGCCAACAGGTAGGGCGCCACCTGTGCACAGATTTCATGGGCCATCAAGCCGTGCCCGGCAGGGGCTGTGCCGGTGCCCGGCTGTTCGGGTGTTTCAAAGCCCTTACACAGCCAGGCCACGGGCACGCGCACATGCAGCGCATGCAAGCGCTGCAAAATGCCACGCAGGCCGGCCATCGGGGTGGCAATGATGACCAGGTCCTGCCCGGCAACGACGTGCGCCAGCGAGGTGTCGGCACCACCAACCACCTGCAAGGCCGCAGGCACCGGCACGCCCGGCAGATAGCGCTGGTTTTGCCGCGTGGCCTGCAAGGCCGCAACGAGGGCGGCATCGCGTGCCCACAGAGTGACCACGTTCGCCGGCGCATCGCCACGGGGGGCGCTGGCCGATGCCGCCAGCGCTGTGCCCCAGGCACCGGCACCGATGACGCAGATCTTCATGGTGCGCGGCTCACAGGGGCGGCCTGGACACGCTGGCGGCGGGGCTCAAGCTTCAGACAATGACCTGAGGCGCGGCCTGGGTGGCGGCTTCGACCTGCTGCTGGTACATGGCCTGGAAGTTGATTTCAGCCAGGTGCACAGGCGGAAAGCCGGCACGCTGAATCACATCAGCCACGTTGCCGCGCAGGTAGGGGTAGACGATCTGCGGGCAGGCAATGCCCAGGATGGAGCCCATCTGCTCAGGGTCGATGTTGCGCACTTCAAAAATGCCGGCCTGCTTGGCCTCGACCATGAACACGGTCTTGTCATCGATCTTGGTGTGCACGGTGGCGGTCACAGTGACCTCAAAAACACCGTCGACCACCGGCTTGGTTTCAATGCCCAGTTGGATGTCCACGCTGGGTTGCTCTTGCTGCATCAGGATTTCGGGGGAATTGGGCTGCTCCAGCGACATGTCTTTGAGGTAAACGCGCTGGATCTGGAAAACCGGGTCAAGGTTGGCTTCGGCCATGGTGCTCTTTCAACAAACTAAAAAAGGGTGGCTGCGCACGGGCGCACGCCATAAAGGATTATCACTGGGGGCCGGAAGCGCCCCACAGGGCGACTTCAGGGGGCGTTGAGCAGGGGCAATAAACCGCCGCGTCCGTCCAGCGCTACCAGGTCGTCACAGCCGCCCACATGGGTCGAGCCGATGAAAATTTGGGGGACGGTGCGCCGGCCGGTGATCTGCATCATGGTTTCGCGCTCGCCGGAAATCTGGTCGACGCGTATTTCTTCCAGCTCAGTGACGCCGCGCTGCTTGAGCAAGGCTTTGGCCTGAATGCAATACGGGCAGGTGCCGGTGGTGTAAATCTTGACGATGGGCATGGTGTGCGGTCCTTGAATCAGGCTTTTTCAACCGGCATATTGGCTTCGCGCCAGGCCTTGAGCCCGCCGCCCAGGCATTGCGCCTGCTCGTAGCCCAGCTTCTTGGCAACGGCCACGGCCCGACCGGCGCGGGCGCCCAGCGGGCAGACCAGAATCAGCGGCAAGGCCTTGTTCTTGACCAGACCTGGCAGCTTTTCTTCCAGCTGGCCGAAGGGAATGTTTTTGGAACCGCCCACGTGACCGGTCGCAAACTCGTGTGGCTCGCCCACATCAATGACCACGGCTTTTTCACGGTTGATCAGTTGAACGGCAGCCGTGGCGCTCAACTTGCCGGCCGAAGCACTCTCGGAGATCAGAGGCCAGAGGAGCATGCCGCCCGAAGCCAGTGCCACGGAAATCAGCATCCAGTTGTCGATGAGAAATTTCAATTTGAACCTTTTGAGTGTTGTGCCGCAGGGCAGAGAAGTACTGATTTTAGAATGCAGGTTGAACCTGGCGTGCCCGACCTGCCGCGAAACCCCTGAAACCGGCCGCGCCAACCCTTTTTCTAGCCTCTTCACATAAGCTTGCCCCATGTTCAAATTAGTACTTATCCGCCACGGCGAATCCACCTGGAACCTGGAAAACCGCTTCACCGGCTGGACCGACGTGGACCTGACCCCCACCGGCATTGCCCAGGCGCTGAGCGCCGGCAAGCTGCTGAAGGCAGAAAACTACGACTTCGACCTGGCTTACACCAGCGTTCTCAAGCGCGCCACGCGCACGCTCTGGCATGTGCTCGACGAAATGGACCGCACCTGGCTGCCGGTGGTACACAGCTGGCGCCTGAACGAGCGCCACTACGGCGCGCTGCAAGGGCTGAACAAGGCTGACATGGCCAAAAAATACGGCGACGACCAGGTGCTGGCCTGGCGCCGCAGCTACGACACGCCGCCGCCGGCACTCACCCCGGACGATGCGCGTTGCGAACGCGCTGACCCGCGCTACGCCAAACTGCAGCCCGGACAGGTGCCCCTGACCGAGTGCCTGCAAGACACGGTGGCCCGGGTACTGCCCTTCTGGAACGAATCGATGGCGCCCGCCATCAAGGCTGGCAAGCGCATTGTGGTGTCGGCCCACGGCAACTCCATACGGGCACTGGTCAAGTACCTGGACAACATGTCCAACGAGGACATCGTTGGCCTGAACATTCCCAACGGAATCCCTCTGGTTTACGAGCTGGACGACGCTCTCCAACCGATTCGCCGCTACTACCTTGGCGAT
>JBIKHR010000028.1:0-14557 GCA_044362035.1 Polaromonas sp.
ATCAACACCAGCACTGAGGGGACAAAAACCTTGCCTGATACAAGTGCCCTGCGCGAAAACCGCTTTGCCAGTCTAGGCTGCAGGCGAACATGGATCAAAAATGCTGCCACCCCTGCGCCCAACCAAAGGGCCAAGGGAATGATATTGGGGGCAAATCCGCTGCCGTAGTTAGCCACTGCGTCCTCTATTTCCAGTTGCGGCGAAACAGAATGTGCCAAACCCGCTGCACTGCCCCCTATGGCGGGCGCCGTCCCTGGAAGTTCTGTGAGCATCAGATCCAATCCGACCGTCAGGTATTTGGCTCCTTCGGTCACTCGTTGAATGCCTTCGTGGAGTTGTTGAAAATTTTGGGCTAATTCGGCCGTGCCGGTGCTCAGTTGATTGATTTGCTGCTCTTCAGGAAGAGCGCCTGTCATGGAATTCATTCCCCTGCGTAAATCTCGAATTCCAAATGTCAGTGTCCTGAGGTTGTTGTTCAGCGAAGACATTCCTGTACTGAGTTTTTGCTGCCCGTCTGCCGCTTGACGCAAGCCTTGATCGATTTGAACCATGCTTTCGCTTAATTGGGCAACCCCTTCGAGCAGCGGGGCAGGTACGAACAGTCGGTTGTCCAGGTCGAGCCTCAAAGCTTCGACGCTTTGCAGCAGTTTTTGGTGGCCTGTGAGCAGCTCATTAAGGCCTCTGCTCAGATCCTGGTGGCCCGCAGCCAGAGATTCGGCCCCGAGACGCAGGCCGCGTACGTTTTCGGCAGGGGGCAGACCGCCTGCTGTGGCGCGGATACCGTTGCCCAATGTTTGGGTGCCCTCGGTCATTTTGTCGATGCTGCTTTGCAAGCGCACAAAGCCTTGTTTCATGCCGGCGCTTGCCGCTTCGGTTTTGGCTGTGCCGCTTGCTAATTCTTTGGCCCCTTGACTGAGTTTGGCGACCCCTTCGCGCAAGCGCTCGACCCCTTGCTGAGAGCCGACACTGGAACTCAACACCAAAGCCCAGCGTTGCTCGCTCAAGGTCCTGTTGACGTCTTCACCTAAAACACGCGCAAATTGAGCTGCCAGCAAGGAGCTTTCATAGTTGTTGCCGGCCGAGGTGTAGACCACGAGTTGCCCGATTCCTTCTTCCTGCGCCGGGATGGCGTTTTCGCTGAAGTTGGCAGGAATGATGAGCGTGAAGGCGAGTTGCCCGCTGCGCACCATTTGGCGGGCCTCTTGCGCGCTGTTCAACTTGCGGTAACCAAACTGTTTTTTATCCTCCAGCCGGCGGATAATCTCGTTGCCGACGTTGACGGATTTATCCTGGTAGGTAAAACCTTGGTCTTGGTTGACCAGTCCCACAGGCAAATTTGTTGCACGGCCTGTCGGATCCCACACGCTGGAAAGGTAAATCAGCAAATAGATAGCGGGTATAAGCAGCACGATGCCTGCAGCCCATAAGAGCTGGGTGTGGCGCTTGAAAATACGCAATTCAAGGCGTCCCAAAAAATAAGCTTGCTGCCAGAATCCTTTAAGCCTCATGGCAGGGGGTGGTTTTGGTTGCATCCGAGGCTTTTTGTTAGACATTCTTTGCCAGTCATTTTGGCATGTCTGATGCATTCATGTTTGACCTTGGCTGCACAACATCGCCCCCGGTAATTTTGAAGCTGGAATAAAAAAAGCCCGCATTCGTGCGGGCTTTTTTTTATTTTATAAACCGGTGCAAGCCGGTCAGCGGCGCTTAACCGCCGTGGAACTTCATCATCAATGGCACGATGAGCAGGGCCACGATGTTGATGATCTTGATCAGCGGGTTGATGGCCGGACCGGCAGTGTCTTTGTAGGGGTCGCCAACAGTGTCGCCGGTGACGGCGGCTTTGTGGGCCTCCGAGCCTTTGCCGCCGTGGTTGCCGTCTTCAATGTACTTTTTGGCGTTGTCCCAGGCGCCGCCGCCGGTGCACATGGAGATGGCGACAAACAGGCCGGTGACGATGGTGCCCATCAGCAGGCCGCCCAGCGCTTTGGGGCCGAGCAGCAGGCCGACGGCAATCGGCACCACCACGGGCAGCAGTGAAGGGATCATCATTTCCTTGATGGCAGCCGTCGTCAGCATGTCCACGGCGGTGTCGTACTCGGGCTTGCCCGTGCCGTCCATGATGCCCTTGATGTCGCGGAACTGGCGGCGAACTTCCACCACCACAGCGCCGGCAGCGCGGCCCACGGCCTCCATGGCCATGGCACCAAACAGGTATGGGATCAGGCCGCCGATGAACAGGCCAACGATGACCATCGGGTCGCTCAGGTCAAAGGTGATGGCTTTGCCATAGCTCTCTAACTTGTGGGTGTAGTCGGCAAACAGCACCAGCGCAGCTAGACCGGCTGAGCCGATGGCATAGCCTTTGGTCACGGCCTTGGTAGTGTTGCCCACGGCGTCCAGTGGGTCGGTGATATCGCGCACGCTGGCGGGCAGTTCGGCCATTTCAGCGATGCCGCCGGCGTTGTCGGTAATCGGGCCATAGGCGTCCAGGGCCACTACGATGCCGGCCATGCTCAGCATGGAAGTTGCCGCAATAGCAATGCCGTAGAGACCGGCCAGTTTGTAAGAGGCCAGGATGGCGATACAGACGAAGATCACTGGCCAGGCGGTCGAGCGCATGGACACGCCCAGGCCGGCAATGATGTTGGTGCCATGGCCGGTGGTCGATGCTTGGGCGATGTGGCGAACCGGCGGGTACTGGGTGCCGGTGTAGTACTCGGTCACCCAGACTAGAGCGGCCGTGAGGGCAAGACCGACCGCGCAAGCGCCGAAGAGCTTCATCTGGCTGCCGCTGGCGGCAATGGCGTTGTCCGGCATCAGCCAGGTGGTGACGAAGTAGAAAGCCACCAGCGACAGGCCGCCGGCAATCGCCAGCCCTTTGTACAGGGCGGGCATGACGTTCTTCATGCCGGGCGAGGCCTTGACGAAGAAGCAGCCGATGATGGACGCGATGATGGACACCGCACCGAGTGCCAGCGGGTAAACCACGGCGCTGGCCGGGGCTGAGGACACGAGCAGGGCGCCCAGCACCATGGTGGCGATCAGCGTGACGGCGTAGGTTTCAAACAGGTCTGCGGCCATGCCGGCGCAGTCGCCGACGTTGTCGCCGACGTTGTCAGCAATCACGGCCGGGTTGCGCGGGTCGTCTTCCGGAATACCGGCTTCGACTTTGCCCACCAGGTCAGCACCGACGTCAGCGCCTTTGGTGAAAATGCCGCCACCCAGACGGGCGAAGATCGAGATCAATGAGGAACCGAAGGCGAAGCCGATCAGCGGGTTGAGCAAATTGGCCAGGTTTTTGTCGGGCGTCAGGTTGCCGTTGCCGACTAAAAACCAGTAAAAGCCGGTCACGCCCAACAGACCCAGGCCGACCACCAGCATGCCGGTGATGGCGCCGCCGCGAAAGGCGACATCCAGGGCGGGGCCAATGCCGCGGGTGGCAGCTTGGGCGGTACGCACGTTGGCGCGCACCGACACGTTCATGCCGATGAAGCCGCAAGCACCTGACAGGACAGCGCCGACCACAAAACCGGTGGCGGTCAGGCCGTCCAGGAAAACAGCGATCAGCACGGCCAGCACGACGCCGACGATGGAGATGGTTTTGTATTGACGCGCCAGGTAAGCGGCCGCACCGGTCTGGATGGCGGCGGCGATTTCCTGCATGCGGGCGTTGCCCGCATCTTGAGAAAGGATCCAGCTGCGGGCCCAGACGCCGTATCCGACGGCAATGAGTCCACAAGCGAGCGCCAGAATGAGCGCTGAGTTGCCAAGCATAGTTATTCTCCAGTGTTATTGGTCGTAAGGGTACCGGTGCAACGCTGGGCGTACACCGCCTTGCGTTGCTTCCTTAACCCCAGCGCACGAACCGGAGGCAATTGGCCAACAGGGGGAATTTAACGCTAAAAGATGACCGCCGAAGGTTCGCGTAAGGCCTGCATCAGTAAAATGCGGGTAAATACTAACCAATCAGCGCCTCAGGCGCCGCGTCAGTGCCTCATTCATCACCTCAACTACCTCAGCAATCAAGAGCCCATGTCCCTATCTAAAGTCACCCCCGGAAAAAACGCCCCCGACACCTTCAACGTGATCATCGAAATCCCGATGAACGCCGATCCGGTGAAGTACGAGGTGGACAAGGAGTCCGGCGCCATTTTTGTGGACCGCTTCATGAGCACGTCCATGCACTACCCGACCAACTACGGTTACGTGCCGCAGACCATCAGCGGTGACGGCGACCCGGTGGATGTGCTAGTTATCACGCCCGTGCCCCTGATCCCCGGCGTGGTGGTGACCTGCCGGCCCATTGGCATCCTGAAGATGACTGACGAAGCCGGTGAAGACGGTAAAGTGTTGGCCGTGCCGACCGACAAGATCCTGTCGATCTACACCCAGTGGCAAAAACCCGAAGACCTGAACCCGCTGCGCCTGAAGACCATCGCCCACTTCTTTGAGCATTACAAAGACCTGGAAGAAGGCAAGTGGGTCACGATCAACGGCTGGGAAGGCCCTGAGGCTGCCAAGAAAGAAATCACCGACGGCATGGCCAACTACCAGAAGTCTCTAAAGGGCTGATGATCAGAGCTTGCGCGCCCGACGTTGCCAACACAAAGGTTTGAGATGGCTATAGGCTGGTTGACGGTTTTGCAGAGTGTTCCCTGGTCGGATGTGGTCCGCAATGCGCCCAAGGTGGCGGCCGGTGCCAAAAAGCTCTGGGATAACGTGGCGAACAAATCTGCTGCCAACCCCGATGTTGCGGCTGATGGTTCCGGGCTGGCTCCCGGGCCTGCGACCCTGGAGGGGCTGCAACAACAGGTGTTGAGCTTGCAGGCGGCGAGCGCTAATTTGCAGCAGCGACTGATCGAATCTTCAGACCTGATCGGCACGCTGGCCGAGCAAAACGCACAACTGATTCAGGGCATCCAGGTCTTGCGCCGGCGTCTGTTCTGGCTGGGCACAGCACTGGTGCTGATTGGCTTGCTGGCCGCGCTGGCGACTGCGTTGGCCCTGCGCTGATCCATGTTCACCCAAGCTGCTTGAACGGGTTGCGCCGCTCCAGGTCTTCCATGTAGTTGGCAATGCCTTTGCCTTCGCGCTCAAGAAAGCGCTCGACCGCATCGGCAAAGGATGGATGGGCCAGCCAGTGCGCGCTGGTGGTTTTGACGGGCAACAGCGCCCGCGCCATTTTGTGTTCGCCCTGGGCGCCGCCCTCAAAGCTGTCATAGCCGTGCGCAATGCACCAGGCCAGCGGCTGGTAGTAGCAAGCCTCGAAGTGCAGGCAGTCCACTCGCTCGAGCGCGCCCCAATAGCGGCCGTAGGCGGTTTGCTGACCGGTGCCCGCCGGCCCGGTGTTGAGCCCGATCAGGCTGCAAGCCATGGGTTGTCCGTCCCGCTCCGCCACAAACAGCAGCCAGTTGTCGGGCATGGTAGCGGCCATTCGCGCAAAAAAATCGCGACTCAGGTAAGGCGCGTTGCCGTGCTCAAGGTAGGTGCGCTCGTAGCAGCGGTAGAAAAAATCCCAATCTGCAACACTGATGTCCGCACCCAGGGACCACCGGAAAACCACGCCCGCCTCCGCCACCTTGCGCCGCTCCTGGCGGATTTTTTTCCGCTTCTCCTGATTCAGTGACGCCAGAAAATTGTCGAAGTCATTGAAGCGCCGGGGCGAATCAGAAAGTCCTTCGACAGGCTCAGGGCGAACGGGGATTGGGGGCAGCGCAGTACGCGAAGCGACAAGCGTGGGGGCCATGTTCTTCCAGTGGAATTGCACGGTGTGGCGCAGCATCAAGCCGGATTCAGCACACGCAGCGATATCTTCATCTGAGCTGAACAGCAAATGCAGCGATGACAAGTGCTCGCTTTTGCACCAGGCGATCAGCGCCTTTACCAGCAGCACGCGGGTGGCGGCGTCCCGGGCCAGCAGGCGGGGACCTGGCACGGGCGTGAAGGGCGGGGCCACCACGGCTTTGGGGTAGTAGGGCAGGCCGTGTTGTTGGTAGGCATTGGCCCAGGCCCAGTCAAACACATACTCGCCGTAGGAATGCGCCTTGAGATAAAGCGCGCAGGCGGCCACCAGTTTGGGGCCGTCGTAAAGCGCCACAAAGCGTGGCGTCCAGCCGGTGGCCGGCACGGCGCTGCCACTGGTCTGCATGGCGGCCAGGTACTCATGGCGCATGAAGGGGTTGAGCGTGCGGTCAGGGTCTTGCTGTGCCAGCAAGTCATTCCATTCGACGGCGTCGAGCTCTTGCGGTGATGTCAGCACCCGAATGACATAATCGTCCAGCTTATTTTTCAATGACGCTTTTCCATTTTTGTTCTGATTGTCTGCTTGTCTTTTGACTGAGCCACGCTCACCGACCATTTGCCCATGCTACTGAAAATTTGCGTTGCCCAGCTCAACTACTGTGTGGGTGACATGCCGGGCAATGCCCGCAAGATCATCGACGCTGCGCGCCAAGCCTACGCAGACGGCGCCCGGCTGTTGCTCACCCCCGAGCTGGCCATTTGCGGTTACGCCGCTGAAGACCTTTTCCTGCGACCCGCTTTTGTACAAGCCTGTGATGATGCCGTGGATCTTGTAGCCCGCGAGCTGGCCGGGTTAAAGGGGCTGGTTGTGGTGCTGGGCAGTCCCAGCTACGGCGTGGGTGTACAGGGTCTGCGCACGCGCAGCGTCTCGGTGCCCGGGCTGTTCAATGCAGCGCACGTGCTGCAGGACGGCCGCCGCTTGCACACCTACGCCAAGCAGCAGTTGCCCAACTACCAGGTTTTTGACGAGCGGCGTTACTTCACGCCCGGCCAGGGGGCTTGCGTGTTTCATGTGGGCGAGGGCCCTCAGCGCGTGGCCGTTGGCTTGCTGATTTGCGAGGACGCCTGGTTTGACGCGCCCGCCTTGCAGGCCAAGGCCGCCGGCGCGCAGATGCTGGCGGTCATCAACGCATCGCCTTTTCATGGCGGCAAGGGTGCCGAGCGCGAAGGCGCCATGCAAAGCCGCGCGCGGGCCTGCGGCCTGCCGCTGGTGTTTGCGCACCTGGTGGGCGGGCAGGATGAAATGGTTTTTGAAGGCCACTCCTTTGCCGTGCAGGTCAACGGCGCGCTGGCCGGCCGCGCCGTTAGTTTTGAGGAAGCCTTGTTTGCGGTGGAGGTGCAGCGCCTGAAGGACACAAGCCTCAGCCTGAGTGCCGCAACGGCGCCGGAACGCAGCGCGGAGGCCGATCTGTGGGATGCGCTGGTGCTGGGGGTGCGTGACTACCTGGGCAAAAACGGTTTTCCGGGCGCGATCCTGGGGCTGTCGGGTGGCATTGACTCGGCCCTTGTGCTGGCCATCGCCGTCGATGCGCTGGGTGCGGACAATGTCCGCACTGTGATGATGCCGTCGCCCTACACGGCTGATATTTCATGGATAGACGCCCGCGAAATGGCTGCCCGTATGCAGGTGCGTTACGACGAGATATCGATCGCGCCGCAGTTCGAGGCCTTCAAGGCCGCGCTGGCTGGAGAGTTCAAGGGCCGGCCCGAAGACGCCACGGAAGAAAACATCCAGGCCCGCATCCGTGGCATGTTTCTCATGGCGCTGTCCAACAAGTTCGGCTCGATTGTGCTGACCACCGGCAACAAGAGCGAGATGGCCACTGGTTACTGCACGCTCTATGGCGACATGGCCGGCGGCTTTGCGGTCATCAAGGACTTGTTCAAGACCACAGTCTTCAAGCTGGCGCGCTGGCGTAACGAGAATGACCCCTACGGAACTGGCCAAAACCCGATCCCGGAGCGCATCATCACGCGCCCGCCCAGCGCCGAGTTGCGCCCCGACCAGACCGACCAAGACAGCCTGCCTCCTTACGAGGTGCTGGACGCGATCTTGGAGCGCTACATGGAGAACGACGAAAGCATCCAGTCCCTGGTGACGGCCGGCTTTGATGCGGCTGTGGTTGAGCGCATCACGCGCCTGATCAAGCTCAACGAATACAAGCGCCGCCAGTCGCCGATCGGCATCCGGGTTAGCCACCGCAGTTTCGGCAAGGATTGGCGCTATCCTGTGACCAATAAATTTCGGGCGTAAGCTCTGGCTATTGTTGACTCGTGCACCCTGCCGACATCTTTTTGAAAAACCCCTACGGAGCCGACCTGTGAAGCAAATTACCGCCGTCCTCAAACCTTTCAAACTTGAAGAAGTCCGTGAAGCACTTGCCGAATGTGGCGTGACCGGCCTGACGGTGACGGAAGTCAAGGGTTTTGGCCGGCAGAAGGGGCATACCGAGCTGTACCGCGGCGCCGAGTACGTGGTTGACTTTTTGCCCAAGGTCAAAGTCGAAGTGGTTGTGAAATCCGACGATGTGGACCGCTGCGTCGAAGCCATCGTACGCGCGGCGCGCACCGGCAAGATAGGTGACGGCAAGATTTTCATCACCAGCGTCGAGCGCGTGGTGCGCATACGCACCGGCGAAGAGGACGAAGCGGCCGTCTGAGGCGCGCTTTCGGCGGCTTGGGCCAGGGGCCAGCGTCGGATCCCGCTCAGATCTGGTCGAACTGCGGCTTCCCTTGGGCCAGACCCGATTCGTTGATCAGTGACTTCAGCAGCGACTGAGTGTCAGTCCCGCTGCTGATCAGTTTCATTTGCCCCGGATTCATGAAACCTTGCTGCACGGCCGTGGCCAAAAATACCAGCAGGCTGTCGTAGTAGCCGTTCAGGTTGAGCAGGCCGACCGGCTTGTTGTGGTAGCCCAATTGCCGCCAGGTCCAGACTTCAAAAAATTCTTCAAACGTCCCAATGCCGCCGGGCAGCGCCAAAAATGCGTCAGCCCGCTCGGCCATGAGTCGCTTGCGTTCGTGCATGTTGTCGACCACATGCAGCTCGCTGCAGCCCGTGTGCGCCCATTCTTTTTCGACCAGCGCTTTGGGGATCACGCCGACCACGCGACCACCTGCTTGCAGGCAGGCATCGGCCATCATGCCCATCAGGCCGTTGTGCCCGCCGCCATAAACCAGTTGGCCTTGGTTGTTGGCAATCCAGCGGCCTACCATGCGGGCTGCCTCGGCATATACCGCCTCGGCGCCAGGCCGGGAGCCGCAATAAACACACAGAGAAAAGGCCGGACTCATGCCGCGAAACGGTGAAAAGCGGCCGCCGCCCAAATGCCAATGCTCAAAATCAAACTGAGCAGCACGGCGGCACTGCCAATGTCCTTGGCGCGTTTAGACAGGTCGTGCCACTCCGGACCAATGCGATCGATGGCACTTTCGACGGCGGTGTTGAGCAACTCCACGACCAGCACCCAAACAACGCTGGCAACCAGCAAGGCGATTTCAACCCAACCTTGACCCAGCCAGAAGGCAGCCGGCAACAGAATGATGGACGCAAGCGCTTCCTGCCGAAAGGCGGTTTCACCCCAGCCGGCACGCAGTCCGGCCAGAGAGAAAGTGCCGGCGTGCCAAATACGTGACAGACCTTTGCGTAGCTTTTGGGGGTTGACAGGTTGGGGGAGCATCAGGTTTCAGGCAGGTTTGACGGGCGGCTGTTTAAAGCTGGTCAGCCGGGTGCCTGCCAGTGCGTCATGCAGAAACTGGCGCTGAGGATGAAAGAGTGACAGGATGGCCCAGATGGCGATCCAGCCGCCGGCCAGCACAAGCGCCTGGCGCACCTCCACGGTGAATATCCAGCTGGCCGCCAGCGGCGGCAAAAACCAAACCCAGCTCAAGACGTAGCGCAGCAGTGCGCGTTGTTGGCTCAGGGGGCGGCCCAGCCGGTCAGTCACACGGATGTCCCAGGTCTTCATGGCCAGGGTCTGCCCGTGCGACCAGAACCACACAAAGTAAATGCCAAAAATCAGAAACAAAAAGGCTTGCTGTGCATGCCGGTTGTCCATGGCGTGGCGCGTTTGGGTCAGGGTGCTGAACAGATAGTCTGCAATGAAGACCACGCCGAACATCAATATGCCCTCGTAAAGCCAGCAAGCCATGCGTCTGCGAAGTGAAGGGGTTTTGAGTTCGTCTGACATGAATGATAGGTTGCGCAGGCACGGCGCCATGCGCAGGTTAAAGCTCACTTGCCCGCTTACTCAGCTGGCACGGGCTGCTGGCTGACCGCGACGGACGGCGTAGCGATTTTAGGTGCTTTGGCAGCGGTGTCTGCCGGTGGCAGGGTTGCCAGCTTTTTTTGGGCAACCGGACGTGAGGGCAGAGCCGCACCGACCGGGGGCCGGACACCGGCTTCTGCAAGCTTGCGCTTTTCTTCAGGGCTGAGCGACTGGTAGGTCTCCCATTTGGCCTGTTTTTCTTGGGGGCTCAGTTCTTTGGACAGCTCGATGGTGGCGGCGAAGTTGAGTCTGGCTTCAGCCCGCTCGCGAGGGCTGAGCGCCACCCATGCGGACATGCGACTGTGCATTTTGGCTTTGTCGGCGCTGCTCAGCGAGGGGTAATTTCGGGATATTTCGATCCACTTGCGCCTCTGCCCATCGCTGAGCGAGCCCCAGCTTTGCGCCAGCGGTTGCAAGGCCCGCTGTTGGTCAGCTGTGAGCAAGGTCCAGCCCGACTTGGCCGGTGCAGCCTGTTGCGGTTTGGCTGCTGCTGGTTTTGCCAAAGCGGGAGGGACGGGTGCGCTGGATTTGGCGCTGTCTTTGGCCGGGGGTGTGCCGCCGGGCTGAGCCCCTGCAGGCAAAGCAAATGAAGCCATGGCAAGCACTAGCACTGCCACCGCAAGGTGGGCAACTCTCAAGTGCCAGCGCATCAAGCTCGGGTTCAGGTTCATCTGGATTGCGCAGTTCAGAGGTCGGTTTTGAGGAACTGGAGAAAGCCCGGGTCCGCAAAGGCGGCTGGCGGAAGTTCGTCTGTCAGAAGTGCCACATCGACTTCTGCCAACTCGCGGGCGCGATCGTCGTTTTGTTCTGCGTTGATGAACAGCAGGCCGGCCACCAAGGCCACCAAGGGGAGCACAGAACCCAGCCGGCCCAACCAGCCAAGGCCCTCGTCGCCGCCCCAAGTCAGTGCTGAGCTGCCGCCAGCCAGCGAGATGGAGGCAAAACCGGCTTTGGCCAGCTTGCGCCGGGACAGCGCCTGAGTGCGGGAAATGCGCAAACGCTCGGAAACATCGTGCGGCAACTCACTCGCACTCAAGGTGAGGTAGGAGGAGATTTTGAGGCCGTGGCGGTCTTGCAGGATGTCGGCTCTGTGGCGTATTGAATTGGTCATAGTTTGATTCCTTTGGCACTCAAGGCTTTGCTGAGAGCCAGAACCGCCCTGGAGCAGTGTGTTTTGACACTACCCTCTGAACAGCCCATGGCCGCCGCAGTTTCTGCAACGTCCATCTCCTCCCAGTAACGCATCAGAAAGGCTTCTCGTTGACGCCCTGGCAATGCCTCGATGTTCAATTCGATCTCATGCATGATTTGTGCCCGCTCAGTGGCATCTTGCGCGCTTTCGGTACCCTCTGAGTCAACAAGGCTTTCCAAAGTATCTAAAAAGTCAAAATCACCCTCATCCGAGGGCGATTCGAAGTCGTTCATGTTGGAAAACAGGGCGTTGCGGGTCTTGCGACGCCGAAACCAGTCCAGCGTGTTGTTTGACAAGATCCGCTGAAACAGCATGGGCAACTCGCCCGCCGGCTTGTCGCCGTAATGCTGAGCCAGTTTCATCATGGTGTCCTGAACAATGTCGAGCGCGGCTTCCTCATCGCGGACGTGGTACAGGCTGCGCTTGAAAGCGCGTTTTTCAACGCTTTTCAGGAAGTCAGAAAGTTCTTGTTCTGTTGCCAACGGTGATGAATTCCGGTTGTCCCCGTGTTGTTTTTAGGCTTATCGCTTGTCGGGTTGGATTCAAGTGATCGGGATACAGGAAATTATGGCACTGGATCCGTGTTGGCGGCAGCACGTTCCCAGACTCGGGGATGCTTGGGACAGACGGTGCCATAATAGTCTTTGCAATTCAAAAGGCAAACGGGTCATGACTTGGCGGAATATGAATCCGCTTATGGTTCTGGCCTCAAGTCTCGACGCAGTTTCAAAAGAACGGGCGAAGAGGCACCCAAGGTATTTCGTTAGAGAAATTCACAAAGGTTCATCATGGAAATCTCCAAGGCGGAACTCGCTTCCGCAGCGGCTGTCACACAGCCATCCGACGACAAACATACTGAGATGATGGGCGCCGAAATTCTGGTGCGTTCATTGCAGCTTGAAAATGTCAAGCACATCTGGGGCTATCCCGGCGGTGCGGTTTTATACATCTACGACGCGTTTTACAAACAAGACACCATTCAGCATGTGCTGGTGCGCCATGAGCAGGCTGCTGTTCATGCTGCTGACGGCTATGCTCGCGCCACCGGCGAAGTCGGCGTGGCGCTCGTGACGTCGGGCCCTGGTGTGACCAATGCCGTCACCGGCATCGCCACAGCCTACATGGACAGCATTCCGATGGTGATCATCACCGGTCAGGTGCCTACGCATGCGATCGGCCTGGACGCTTTCCAGGAGTGCGACACCGTGGGCATCACGCGCCCCATCGTCAAACACAACTTCCTGGTCAAGGACGTGCGCGACCTGGCGGCGACGATCAAGAAAGCTTTTCACATCGCCCGCACCGGACGCCCCGGACCGGTGGTAGTCGATATTCCAAAGGATGTTTCCTTCAAGAAATGCGCTTTTCATTACCCCGATAGCGTGGAAATGCGCAGCTACAACCCGGTTCGCAAGGGCCACGGCGGGCAGATCCGCAAGGCCTTGCAGTTGTTGATGGCCGCCAAGAGACCCTATATTTATACCGGTGGCGGGGTGTTGCTGAGCAACGCCTCCCAAGAGTTACGCATGTTGGTGGACATGCTGGGCTACCCCTGCACCAACACCCTGATGGGCCTGGGCGCATACCCGGCCAGTGACCCGAAGTTTCTGGGCATGCTGGGCATGCACGGAACAGTCGAGGCCAATAATGCCATGCAGAACTGCGATGTCTTGCTCGCTGTGGGCGCTCGGTTTGACGACCGCGTGATCGGCAACCCTAAGCACTTCGCGCAAAACGAACGCAAGATCATTCACATTGACATCGACCCGTCGAGCATCTCCAAGCGCGTCAAGGTTGACATTCCCATCGTTGGTGATGTCAAGGATGTACTTGTCGAGTTGATTGCCATGATCAAAGAGTCCGGCCTCAAGCCTGACACCCACGCGCTGGGCGGCTGGTGGGACACGATCGAAGGCTGGCGCAAGCGAGACTGTATGAAGTACAGCATGGGTGACGGCAGTGTGATCAAGCCGCAGCACGTGATTGAAACGCTCTCTAACCTGACACGGGACGCGGACGCCTACATCACCTCGGACGTGGGGCAGCATCAAATGTGGGCCGCCCAGTATTACAAATTCAATGAGCCACGCCGCTGGATCAACTCGGGCGGCCTGGGCACCATGGGCGTGGGCATTCCCTATGCCATGGGCATCAAACTGGCCAAACCAGAGAGTGAAGTTTTTTGCGTTACTGGTGAAGGCTCGGTGCAGATGTGCATCCAGGAACTTTCCACCTGCCTGCAATACAACACGCCCATCAAGATCGTGGCCTTGAACAACCGCTACCTCGGCATGGTGCGTCAGTGGCAAGAGGTCGAATACGCCGGCCGCTACAGCAGCAGCTATATGGACGCATTACCTGACTTTGTGAAACTCGCTGAAGCCTACGGCCACGTTGGCATGCTGATCGAGCGGCCCGAGGATGTGGAGCCTGCTCTGCGGGAAGCGCGCAGGCTCAAGGACAGAACGGTTTTCATGGACTTCCGCACCGACCCGACTGAGAACGTCTTCCCGATGGTTCAGGCCGGCAAAGGCATCACTGAAATGCTGCTGGGGAGCGAAGACCTTTAAGCCGCAAGGCTGATACGGACAAGGCGGGGCTTGGCCCTGCGCCTGTTCATCTCCGGGTCTTGTTTGTGGCGGCTTGTACTGCGCTGACTGACCTGACTTTTTGACGAATCTATTGCCTGCCAAGCTTGCGCATTACCGTGTGCAGGGGAGGGCAGCGAAAAGAGGAATCCTTTTATATGAAACACATCATTGCAGTCTTGCTCGAAAACGAACCCGGTGCCTTGTCACGCGTGGTGGGTCTTTTTTCTGCGCGTGGTTACAACATCGAGAGTCTGACCGTCGCCCCGACAGAAGACCCAAGTCTTTCGCGCATGACCATACAGACCACCGGTTCGGACGATGTCATCGAGCAAATCACCAAGCACCTGAACCGCCTGATCGAAGTCGTCAAGGTCGTAGACCTGACCGAAGGTGCTTACACCGAGCGTGAGCTGATGATGGTGAAGGTGCGTGCGGTCGGCAAGGAGCGCGAAGAGATGAAGCGCATGGCTGATATTTTTCGTGGCCGCATCATCGATGTCACCGAAAAAAGCTACACCATCGAGCTGACCGGTGACCAGACCAAAAACGACGCTTTCCTGGAAGCGATTGACCGCACGGCAATTCTAGAGACGGTACGCACCGGCTCCAGCGGCATTGGCCGGGGTGAGAGAATCCTGCGGGTCTGATATTTCAACAATCCGCGCGCGCGTTTTCGACAGGCGGGGCGCGAACGGATTTCT
>JBIKHR010000255.1:0-4486 GCA_044362035.1 Polaromonas sp.
GCAGTTCATTGAAGGCGCAGACATGGACATCAACCTGCTCGCCCATCAGGGCCTGTTGCGCGCGGTGTCCATTCACCGGCCGGGAGCACAGTACATCGAGTTTGTCGGCCACACACAGCTGGAAGCTCTTGCGCAAAAGCTCAGCCAGCTCAGCCACTACAGCGGCCTGATGAACGTGGATGCGCGACTTGAAAACGGCAGTGGCAGGGTGTATCTGATCGAGTCCAACCCGCGCTTCTGGGCCACGCTGGCGTCTACCGTTTACTGCGGACTGAACTTTGCCGAGGCCAGTCTGAAAGCCAAAGCCGCAGGCACCGCTGAACCCCTGCGGCTGAATTCGGGGCGTTACCACCTGCGTCACCCTTTGTTCAGGCCGTCCTGCTGGGGCAAGCTGCTGCTGGACCGAGGCCCCCGGGGCCGCTTGCTGCGGGCCCGCACTTTTGACCTGTACGCGCTGGGCGAGTTGCTCGGGCAAGTGCCCGCCATACTGCAACGGCTGTGCAAGCGCTTGGCGCAAGCGCTGCGCACTGTGAGCTTCTTGCGCCGCAGCCCGGGCCGGCCCCGGCAAGGCGGCAGCAAGGCGTGAGCAGCCGCTGCTGCGGGTGACATACTGTCGGGCATGACCCGACTCACCACCCCAGCGCAACCGGCTCCCCTTCACCAGCTCGATGCCTGGCAGGCCGCTCAAGGCCTGGCTCGGCGTGAGATCCGGGCCATCGATTTGCTGCGCGCCTGCCTGGACCGCATTGAAACGCGCGAGCCGCAGGTGCACGCCTTTGTGCACATCAACGCTGATGCCGCGTTGCGCCTGGCCGCTGCGCTGGACGCCGGCCCGCTGCGTGGACCGCTGCATGGTCTGCCCTTGGGCGTGAAAGATTTACTCGACACCGTGGACATGCCCACCGGCTATGGCACGCCGGTTTACGCGGGCCACCAGCCGCTGGCCGATGCGGCTGCCGTGGCGCTGTGCCGCAATGCCGGCGCGGTGATTGTGGGCAAAACCGTCAGCACCGAGCTGGCCAACATGAGCCCGGGCATCACGCGCAACCCGCACCAGTTGGCACACACGCCGGGCGGCTCGTCCAGCGGCTCGGCGGCTGCCGTGGCTGACGGCATGCTCGCGCTGGCGCTGGGTACGCAGACGGCCGGCTCGCTGATTCGCCCCGCCGCCTATTGCGGCGTGGTGGGCTACAAACCCAGCCACAACCGGGTCAGCCGCGCCGGTGTCAAAAGCCTGTCTGAAACTCTGGACACCATCGGCGGCTTTGGCCGCAGCGTGCGCGATGTCGCCCTGCTGGGCGCGGTACTCACGGGCGACGATCGCCTGGCCGACCCGCGCCACTTCGAGACCTGCGGCACACCGCGCGTCGGCCTGTGCCTGACCCCCGAATGGCCGCAGGCCGACCCGGACACGCAACAGGCCTGGGCACAGGCCGAGAAAGCGCTGGCGGGCTGGACAACCAGCCTGGTGCTGCCCGCCGAACTCAGCCATCTGGTCAGCCTGCAAAAAGCAATGCAAGCTTTTGAAACAGCCCGCTCACTGCAACCCGAATACCAGCGGCACCCGGGCCAGCTCAGCCCTGCGCTGCTGGCGCTGATAGAAGAAGGCCTGCGCATCAGCGGCCAGACGCACGCCGGGAATCTGCAGACAGTCGCCCGACTCCGGCAACAGGCCGATGCGTTGTTCAGCGATTGCGATGTGCTGCTCGCGCCCAGCACCCTGGGCCAGGCGCCTGCCGGCCTGGAAACTACGGGCGACCCGCTGTTTTGCCGCAGTTGGACGCTGCTGGGTCTGCCCTGTGTGCACCTGCCCTTTGCCCGCAGCCGCCAGGGCTTGCCCATGGGGCTGCAACTGGTGGGGCGCTACGGCGAAGACCACCGCCTGCTGGCCGCCGCCCACCAGGTGCATGCACGGCTGATGGCTTAGGGCGGACGCGGCCCGGCTGCAATCAGGCTTTTTTCAGGCCTTGCAACACGCGGTCAGGCGTCAAAGGCAGGCGCCTGAAGCGAACACCGGTGGCATCAAAGACGGCATTGGCCAAGGCAGCGCCGGAAGGGCCCTGAGACGCCTCACCTGCCCCCAGAAATGGCTGGCCGGGGCGGTCTATCAACACCACGTCAATGGGCGGCACTTCCGAGAAGGTCAGGATGGGATAGCTGTTCCAGTCTTGCGACAGGATCTGCGTGTCGTCCATCTGCACTTCTTCCTTGATCGTCCAGGACAAGCCCTGCACCAGGCCGCCTTCAATCTGATTGCTCACGCCATCCGGGCTGACGATATGACCTACATCGGCGCTGGCCACAGCGCGAATGACGCGGATGCGACCGTTGTCCGGATTGACATGGACCTCCATGGCAATCGCGCAGTAGCCGGCAATGTTTTTGTATTTGGCAAAGCCGATGCCGCGCCCGCGGCCCGGGCTTTTGCGCCACTGGCTCCAGCCGAATTTTTCAGCCGCTCTGACAATGGCGTCGCGGGCACGCGGGTCTTTCATGAACCGCAGGCGGTATTCGACCGGGTCAATTCCGCTGGCAAAGGCCAGCTCGTCCATGAAGGACTCAATGGCCACCACGTTGGCGTAGGCACCCAGGCCGCGTGTTGACGACACCCGCACCGGCATCTCGGTGATGAAGTGGGTGGTGACGTTCTGGCCCGGAAAATCGTACAGCGCAATGGCGTTACGGTCTGCCGCGAAATTCGGCGCGCCGCCGTTGACGGGCTTGGGGATAGCGAAAGGTTTTTCCAGATAGCCCGCCGACAGCAAGTTGCCGGGCTGGCCACCCGGACGGGTGCCGTGCGGGGTGGACCAGAGCGTCAAGTCCCAGTCCAGGATATTGCCTTGTGCGTCCAGGCCGGCTTTGGTTTTGATGACCATGGCCGAACCATAGGGCTCCCACTGGTGCTCTTGCTCACGGGTGTATTGCAAGAACACCGGCTTACCCGGCACTGCCACCGCCAACAAGGCGGCGTCGGCTGCGGCATCGTCTGCCATGTTGTGACCGTAACAGCCGGAACCCTGCATGTGCTGCAGGCGCACTTTTTCCAGGGGCATGCCCAGCATTTTGGCAATCGCCATGCGGGTTTCAAACACCGACTGGCTGTGGGTCTGCACCACGAGAACGCCATCGCTGCCCAGCGTGGCAATGCCTGCCGACGTGCCGATGGACGCATGCATGTGGTACGGCCGGAAGTAGCTGGCCTCGACCACCTTGGCAACCGTGCCGGGGCTCAGCCGGGGCTGGCGTTTGGTTTCAATGACTCTGTCGACAGGCGCCTTCATGAGCCAGCTCTCGACGCCAGCTGTGGTCGGTAGTGCCTTGGGCACATTCCACTTGGCGGCAGCGCTCATGGCTTGCGACGCCGCCAAGGCCTGCGCCTCGCGCTTGGCCACCACGCCCAGAAAACTGCCGTTGCGTACCACCTTGATAACGCCGGGCATGCGCTCAATGGGGGCGGTGTCCAGAGAAATCAGTCGTGCGGTGTACGCAGGCGGGCGCACCACGCAGCCATACAGCATGCCCTCAGGGTGCTGCTCTTGCAGGAAGATCGGCCGGCCGGCAATCTTGTCGTCCAGATCGGGGCGTGGCACAGAACGGCCGATGACACGGTGCTCGCCAACCGGCTTGGGCCTGGCCTTGCCGTCGGCTTCGCGTTGCAGCGATTGGCCCACCAGCAAGTCCCAGTAAGTTATTTTGGCGCCATTGGCAGCGCTGATCACGCCGTCGTTGACAGACATGCCGGCAGTGGGCTGGCCGAGTTGGGTGGCAGCCAATCCCAACAGGATGGCGCGCACTTCAGCCGAGGCCTGCTGCACTGCAGAGGCGCCGTTGGGCATGGAGAACGAGCCGGCGGTGGTTCCTTCGTTAGGTACCAGCGCGGTATCGCCGGAGATCATCCGGATACGCGAAAAATCGACATCCAGTTCCTCGGCACAGACTTGCTGCATGGCGCTCAGGATGCCCTGCCCCAGCTCGACCTTGCCCACCATCAGCAGCACCGACTTGTCAGCCGATTGAATACGGATCCAGGCGCTCAGCATGCGGTTGGTCTGCAGGTCGCCCACCAGCCTTGGTTTTTCAGGGGCGGTTTGCGAATACACGTCCACCAGGGGAACCGAAAAGCTCAGCGTGAGCGCGCCGGCCCCCTTGAGGAATCGACGGCGTGAAGTGGGAGCGTTCAAGGTGGTCATCTCAAGCGCCTTTCGATGCACGGATCACCGCGCGAACAATGCGGTTGTGGGCGCCGCAGCGGCACAAGTTGCCGTCGAGCGCAGAGCGCACCTCCGGCTCGGTGGGGTGCGGATTGCGGTCCAACAGAGCCTGCGCCTGAATGATCATGCCGGAGGTGCAGTAGCCGCACTGAGCCGCCTGCTCCTGGACGAAGGCTTGCTGCAATTTATTGGGTTTCCCCTTGACACTCAAACCCTCCAGCGTGACGACCGAGCGCCCGCTGATGGCAGAAAGGGGGACAACACAACTGCGCAAA
>JBIKHR010000029.1:0-14499 GCA_044362035.1 Polaromonas sp.
AGACTGCATCACGCGCCGACAGGCTCATGACATCCGGCAGGGCTGACGCATAGGCATGCAGCGTGGTCGAACGGTGGCTGTAAAGCGCTGCCTTAGGGTTGCCGGTGGTGCCGCTGGTGTAGCACATGCTCGAGGCCGAATTTTCATCAAAGACCGGCCAGTGGTAAGTCTTGGCTTGCCCGCCTATCCAGGCTTCGTAGCTGATCAAGCCGGGAATGCCAGAGTCGGCGGGCAGTTTGTCGGCGTCGCACAGGGCCACATAGTGACGGATGGTGCTGCATTTGCTGTGGACAGCCTGCACCAGCGGCAGAAAACTCATGTCAAAGCACAGCACCTGGTCTTCGGCGTGGTTGGCAATCCAGGCGATCAGGTCGGGGTGCAGGCGCGGGTTGATGGTGTGCAGCACCCGGCCGGAGCCGCTGACGCCGTAATACAGCTCAAAGTGGCGGTAGCCGTTCCAGGCCAGCGTGGCGACGCGGTCGCTGAACTGTAGCCCCAGGGCGTCCAGCGCATTGGCCACCTGCCGCGAACGGCCAGCGGCGTCTTTGTAGGTGTAGCGATGGATATCGCCCTCGACACGGCGCGAAACGATTTCAACATCTGCGTGGTGGCGTTCCGCGAAATCAATCAGATTTGAAATCATCAGCGGCTGGTCTTGCATTAACCCGAACATCTCAAGTCTCCGTTGGAAGGAAAACTGCATCATGCCGCAGTCAGCCCCCTGGGCCATGCGGGAATGCCCGCGCCCGCGCAGGTCTATCGTCAACTCGGGGACAATCTGCCCATGACCTTGCCCACCCTTGACCAGCCCAGTCCTGCCACCACAGCAAGAACGGCAGCGATGCGCTGGAACAACCGATTCGCCAGCCTGGGGCCGGATTTTTCAACGCCCCAGCCAATGCGACCGCTCAACGAGCCTTACTGGCTGAGCCGCAACGCGGCACTGGCTCGCGAGCTGGGTCTGGACGCCCAGTGGCTGGCCTCGCAAGAAGCCTTGCTAGCATTCACGGGAAACCAGTCCTTGCCCGGCAGCCAGCCGCTGGCCAGCGTTTACAGCGGCCACCAGTTCGGCCAATGGGCAGGGCAACTGGGTGATGGTCGCGCCACCCTGCTGGGCGAATTGCAAACACCGCAAGGCGGCATGGAAGTGCAGCTCAAGGGGGCAGGCATGACGCCCTACTCCCGCATGGGTGACGGCCGCGCGGTGCTGCGCAGCTCCATCCGTGAATATCTGTGCTCCGAGGCCATGCACGGACTGGGCATTCCGACCACGCGAGCCTTGTGCCTCACTGGCTCAGACGACCGGGTGCGGCGCGAAGAGGTCGAGACCGCCGCCGTGGTCACGCGCTGCGCGCCCAGCTTCATCCGCTTCGGTCACTTTGAACACTTCAGCTACAACGAGCAGCACGCCCAGCTAAAGACCCTGGCCGACTTTGTCATCGACCACTTTTACCCGGCTTGCCGCGATACCGCGCAGCCCTACGCCGCCCTCTTGCAAGCGGTCAGCGAGCGCACCGCAGAACTCATGGCCGCGTGGCAGTCGGTGGGCTTTTGCCATGGCGTCATGAACACCGACAACATGAGCATTCTGGGCCTGACCATTGACTACGGCCCTTTCCAGTTTCTGGACGGCTTCAACCCCGGTCACATCTGCAACCACTCGGACACACAAGGCCGCTACGCCTACAACAAGCAGCCCAACATCGCCTACTGGAACCTGTTTTGCCTGGGCCAAGCACTGCTGCCGCTGATCGCGCAGCAAGAAGTCGCCATGGCGGCGCTCGAGTCTTACAAGACGGTCTTTCCCGACGCCCTGCAAAAGCGCCTTTGCGCCAAACTTGGCCTGTTGGACGATGCAGCTCAACATGACGACAAGCCCTTGATTGAAAGCACGCTCAAGCTGCTGGCCGCCCATCAAATCGACCACACGATTTTCTGGCGCCGGCTCTGCCGCTTTGACAGCCCGCAAGGCCGCGCCGCCGTGCGCGACCTGTTTGTGGACCGCCCCGCCTTCGACGCCTGGGCCACCAGCTACGAGGCCCGCCGTCAGCAGCAGGACAGCGCGGCCAGCCAGCGCATGATGCTGGCAAGCAACCCCAAGTTCATCTTGCGCAACCACCTGGGCGAGCAAGCCATACGCGCCGCCAACGCCCGGGACTACGCCGAAGTGAACAAACTCCTGACCGTGCTGCAATCACCCTTTGACGAGCATGAAGACGTGGCAGACCACCAAGCCCTGGCCGGCTTTCCGCCCGACTGGGCCGCCGGCATCGAGATCAGCTGCAGTTCCTGAATTCATCCTCCCCTCTGAAACCCCCCCCATGACCTACAAAGTACAAAAAACCGACGCCGAATGGGCCGCCCTGCTCGCCCAGAAAGGCGCAGAAGCAAAAGCCTTTGAAGTCACACGCCACGAATCCACAGAGCGCGCTTTCACCGGCAAGTACGAAGGCAACAAGGCCGCCGGCGTCTACACCTGCATCTGCTGCGACAAGCCGCTGTTTGACGCGGCCACCAAATACGAATCCGGCTCAGGCTGGCCCAGCTACTTTGCACCGCTGGACAGCAGCGCGGTGGAAACCAAAGTGGACAAATCGCTGTTTGGCCAACGCGTTGAAGTCCACTGCCCGGACTGCGGCGCGCATCTGGGCCACGTGTTCGAAGACGGCCCGGCCCCGACAGGCCTGCGCTACTGCATGAACTCGGCCTCGCTGGACTTCAAACCGAAGTGAAGCCATTGCCAAAACCCACTTCATAATCTGCCCATGAAAATTTTGTTCGACTTTTTACCGATAGCCCTGTTCTTCGGCATGTTCAAGTACGCCGAAGGCCAGCGCGAATGGGCGGCGGCGCTGGGCACGGAATGGCTGGGCTTCATGGTGGCCGGTGGCGTGGTCGGGCCGGCCGAGGCGCCTGTGCTGCTGGCGACAGTGGTGGTCATTCTGGCCACGATGGCGCAGATCCTCTGGCTCAAGGCCACGGGGCGCAAGGTGGACACCATGCTCTGGGTCAGCCTGGGCCTGGTCACCTTGCTCGGTGGCGCCACCATTTACTTTCACAGTGAGAACTTCATCAAGTGGAAGCCCACTGTGTTGTACTGGGTGATGGGTGGCGCATTGCTGCTGGGGCAGCTGGTCTTCAAGAAAAACGGCATCAAGTCTCTGATGGGCGCGCAAATGAGTCTGCCCGATGCCGTCTGGCTGCGGGTGAACCTGAGCTGGGTGGGCTTTTTTACGGTCATGGGCTTTGTGAACCTCTGGGTGGCTTTCAGCTTTTCGACCAGCACCTGGGTCAACTTCAAACTCTTTGGCGGCCTGGGCCTGATGTTCGCTTTTGTGGCTGTTCAGGCGGTCTATCTCAACAAGTACATCGCCGACAAGGACACGGCCGCATGAGCCAAGCACATGTGCTCGCCACCACGGCCGCGATCGAAGCCCGTCTGCAATCCGTGCTCCAACCCACCGCCTTGCAGGTGGTCGATGAAAGTGCTGACCACGCCGGTCATGCGGGTGCGAATGCCGAGGGTGCCGGCACCCATTTCCGCGTGCGTGTGGCCAGTCCTCTTTTTGCCGGCAAGAGCCGTGTGGCACGCCACCGGCTTGTGTATGATGCACTGCAAAAATTCATTGACCAAGGCCTGCACGCGCTGGCCATTGAGATCATTGAGACCCCTTGACGCTGTTGCCGCAACCCCGGCCCGCCGGACAAACCCGCGCAACACACACATTGATTCAAATCTCACCGCTTATTTCACTTCCAAGATCACAAGGATTCCCCATGAAAAAACAAGTTCTCATTGCTACCGCACTGGCCAGCCTGCTCAGCCTGGGCACTTCGGCCGCGCTGGCGCAAAACGTTGCCATCGTCAACGGCAAAGCCGTGCCCAAAGCGCGCCTCGAAGCCTTGTCGCAGCAGTTCCAGAGCACCGGCCGCCCTGTCACGCCTGAAGTGCAAGAGCAGATGCGCCAGCACCTGATCGCGCTGGAAGTTTTCTCGCAAGAAGCCGACAAGCTGGGCCTGTCTTCTTCTGACGACTTCAAAGCCCAGATGGAACTGGCCCGCCAGAACGTGCTGGCCAACCAGCTCATCAAAGATTTTGAAAAGAAAAACGCCATCACCGACGACCTGCTCAAAGCTGAATACGACAAATTCGCTGCAGCCAACGGCGGCAAGGAAATCAAGGCCCGCCACATCCTGGTGGAAAAAGAAGCCGACGCCGTGGCCATCATTGCCAGCCTGAAAAAAGGCGGCAAGTTTGACGACATCGCTAAAAAGCGCTCCAAAGATACCGGCTCGGGCGCTAAGGGTGGCGACCTGGACTGGGCCAACCCGACCAGCTACGTGCCAGAGTTCAGCGCAGCACTGCTCAAGCTCAATAAGGGCCAGCTGACCGACACACCGGTCAAGACCCAGTTTGGTTACCACGTGATCCGTTTAGACGACACGCGCGATATCAAGCTGCCGGGCTTCGACGAAGTCAAACCGCAAATCGCCGACCAGATGAAGCAAGACAAGCGCGGCAACTTCCAGCGCGACCTGCTGGGCAAAGCCAAGGTCGAATAAACCGGCCCCTTGCGTGCCTTTTAAAAGCGGTCTGCGGGCCGCTTTTTCAATGGCGCTTTCATACTTTGCCCGCGTCACGCACCTCTGAACATGCCCACTGCACAACTGCCCCGCCAAATCACCGCCGTGCATTACGCCGGCCACAGCGCATTGCAACTGCGCACGCGGCATGGCACGGCTGTCATCTCCTTGCACGGAGCGCATGTGTTGTCATGGGTACCGGCGGGCGGGCGCGAGGTGTTCTGGCTCTCAACAGCCTCGCTGCCTGAGCCAGCCGCCATTCGCGGCGGTGTGCCAGTGTGCTGGCCCTGGTTTGCCAAACAAGGGCAAAGCGCCGATGCCGCACAACACGGCCCGGTGCGCAACATGCCCTGGCAGCTCACGGGCGTGTCGCATGGCAGCGACGAAGAAATCACCATCAGCATGGAACCGGCGGCGCAGACCAACGCTGCACCCCATGAGGCGTGGGCAGCCGGCGTTCCGGCCGGGCTGCGCGTGCGCGTGCGCATCACGCTGGGCCGCACGCTGCATCAGTCGCTGCACACCGACAACCTCGGCACAGGGCCATTTTTACTGTCGCAGGCTTTGCACAGCTACTACGCGGTGAGCCATGCGCAGCAGGCCAGCATTGAAGGCCTGCAAGGCCTGGCTTACACCGACCGCTTGCGCGCGCTGGCGCAAGCAGTGCAAGACCAGCCTTTCGCTTTGGGGCTGGCCTGCGACCGCACCTACGCGCATCCGCCCGTCACGCCGGCACCCGAATTCCGGCGCTACACGCTGGTGGACACGGCCTGGCAACGTCGTATTGACATCGATGTGACCGGCAGCCGGTCGGTGGTGGTGTGGAACCCGGGCAGCGAGACAGCCCGGCAGATGGTCGATGTGCCTGACGACGATTGGTCAGACTTTTTCTGCATCGAGGCCGCCAACGCCGGCCCGGATGTCATCCGGCTGGAACCCGGTACCAGCCATCAACTCACGCAGAACCTCAGCGTGACCACCAGCGCAGTTCAACATGCCTGACGGGCCCGCTAAGATAGCCGCCACATGCGCCCCCAGCACCGCCCCTTGAATGTCAGCGCCTTTTTACAGGTAACACCACAAACCGGTGCAATAGCCTGTGAACCACTGCACCAACAGGTCCAGCAGCATGCCGACAAGCAACACGGGCAGACCCAGGTAAACCATCGCCCAGAAGACGGCCAGCAGCGTCGGCCGCGGCTCTGCAATTCGGTAGCCCATTACCTTGGCGCTGTGGCGGCGCTGAAAAATTTCCTGCAGCTTGGTCATCATGGTTACCGGATTCTAGTGACCTGCAGGCTCCTTCCGTGAAAGCGAGCCCGTCAACATGAAAGTCATTTGGCAGGGCCTGGACAGCGCCCAATGGGATGCCGCGCACGCACAAGCCTGTGCGCCGCTGCAGCAAGACTGGGCCTATGGCGCCAGCATGCAGCTGATCGGCGTGGGCGTGCTGCGGGCCCGGGTCGAGATCAACGGCCAGCCCGTGGCCATAGCCCAATTCATCTTGCGGCGCTGGGGCTCTGCGCTGAGCCTGGCCTTGTGCTCACGCGGGCCGGTGTGGCTGCAAGCCCTGCCGGCGGCTGACAAGGCTGCGGTCTACGCGCAATTGCGCAAAACCATACCGCTCAAGGGCTTGCGCCTGGTGCTCATGACACCCGAAGAGCCGCGCGGTGACATGCTGGGCCTGTCGCCCTGGCGGCGCGTCATGACGGGCTATGCCACGGTCATGCTCGACCTGAATCAAAGCCGCGAGGCCTTGCGGGCCGGACTGGACGCTAAATGGCGCAACCGACTGGTGGCTGCCGAAGCCAGCGCGCTCAAGGTGCAGCGCATGGGCACCAACCCCGGCCAATACCGCTGGCTGCTTGACCAGGAAGAAGCGCAGCGCCAGCAGCGTGGTTTTGCCGGCTTGCCCCTGCCTTTTTTTGACACTTACATCCAGTCACGCAAGCAGCCCGGCCAGACGCTGCTGTCGCTGCGCGCTGACCTCGGGCGCGAGCGCGTGGCGGCCATGATGTTCCTGTTGCACGGCCGGGCGGCCACCTACCAGGTCGGCTGGTCGAACGAGCAGGGCCGCCAGCTCAACGCCCACAATCTGCTGCTCTGGCAGGCCATGGACGAGCTCGCGCAGCGCGGCATTCAACAGCTGGACCTGGGCGGCGTCAACACCGCCCGTAGCGCCGGTATCGCACGCTTCAAGATCGGAACCGGCGGCGAGGTCCGCCAGCTGGCCGGCACCTACCTGTAAAGCGTCGGGCCGGTATAAACAAAAATTACCGACGATTCTTCAAAAAATCTATAACCCAAGATGGATCACTGTCACTCGGAAATATCGGATAGTGAACTGAAACAATCTTTCCGTCTTTAGCGATGATGGTTAGTCTTTTCAATAAGGTCATTCCAGCAGCTACAAAGGTTGGAAGATTGAGTGCTTTTTGGAATTTGAAGTCAACATCGCTCACTACTTGGAATGGTAGATGTAGTCTTTCAGCCATTTCCTTTTGATAGTCCGTGGTCTGAACGCTCAAGCCAACAACTTCAACTTTCAATGCTTTCAGTTCTTGGTAATGATCTCGAAAAGAACAACTTTGTGGGGTACAACCTCTGGCCCCGGGAATCTGATCCCATCCGTCAGGCAGGGCCACATTAGGCTGACCAGTCATCGGGTAACAGTAGATCACCAAGAAGTCTTTAAACGAACCAACATCAATCTGTTTTCCGTTTGTGGCTAAGAGGGATAGGTTAGGTAGAGTCATCCCAACGAGGTGCTTTGCAGCCCCATCATCAACGGGTACAGGAAGGTCGTCTGGGGTCTTAGACAAATCAATCATTTAAGTCACCTTGTCCTTGAATTTCTGCCATTCACATTTAGCGTGGTCTTTGACGTTGACCGCCAGTTCCGCCCAGATGCGGGTGAATAGATCCAGCGATGCCCCAGGCCAGCAACAACATCGCGCCTCCTGCCGCAAAGACGCCCGCCACTGGAGTGAATTGCAGCACCAGCCAGGCCACGGCGGGCGCCAGGATGCCTGATACATCACGATAGCTTGAATATACAGCGGACATCTCTGTGCGCTGGGAGGGCTTGACCGACATCAGGAACGGCAGGCCGGCGCAGACATCAAGCAATACCAGAAAAAACGAGGCTGCCACCAATACCGCTACCATCGCCAGCGGAAACGGCGACAGCAAAGCCGCCAAGATGAACAGCGTACCGCTGGCAGCGAAGCCAGTACGCACCGCATGGCGCACTGATTGGTGTTGCATCCAACGAAGCATCAGCGGCGCCATGAATAAGCCTGCATTGGCCAAAGAACTTGCAATGCCGCCGACGTTCTCGCCCAGTCCATTTTGCAAGGCATAAATTCCCACATAGACGGTATAGAACCACCAACCACAGGAGCGCAGCACCGCAAATAGCCAGCCCGCCAACAACCTGGGCTGGTGCAAAAACCGACCCAGGTAAGCCAGTGGCTTACCGCCGACTCTTACTGTTTGGTTGGAGGTGTGGGAAGTGGCTACGCGCAGCCACCAGAACGCGGCCATCATGGTGCAGGCGGCCATGCCCACGATCAGAAAAGGTGCGCCTTGCCAATACCTCAGCAGCCACACCCCCAGAGCTGGACCCAGCGTCCAGCCCAAGCCGCCGTAAATTATTCGCAACGACTCCAATCGACTCAATTCTGTCCTGGCAACGTTGTCCAACACATAGGCGTTGAAACAAACGAAAACCGTAGCCGTTGCTATCCCATGGCACAGCAGTGCGACGGTGATTAATTTGCCTCCGACCATGCCGAGTGAAGCAGATAAAACAAAGAGCATCGCCCCAGCGCTGTAAAGCCAGCGGCGCGCTACATAGCGCATCACCAGCGGCACCGTCAACCCTGTTAGCAGCGACAGCACGCCAACCGCAAAATACATTTGCGAAACAACAAGGGCATCACCCCAAGCGCGGAACATGAGCAGCGGGTAGATCGACAAGGCGACCCCACGCACCAAGGAATCGGTGGCGCCCACAACGGCGAAGGCACGTAAGCTCGGCCGATATTGCTCACGCCTAGAGGCTTGGTCCAAGGGCGTCGTCAAGGCAAGCCAGCCAATCAGTTCAAGTCCGGCTGATGCCCGGATGTCGTCGACCCGCGCCGATGGCCCCTGTCATGCGACCACAAGGTCTTGCACATCGACGCCCAAGCGAAGGCCCAGGGCTCGCAGCGCGGACAGGGTATTGGGCGGGATAGGAATGCCGATTTTCAAGCGCTCCTCTCGACATGCCGCCTCCCGTTCACCCGGCACTTGCACGCTGTCAAAACCCGGTGCCGGAGGGCATGCACGCAACTCAGCCAGACAAGATTCCGCCGCGGCGCGGTAAGCGGACGGCCCCCGAAACCGCGACAAATCAATGGCTATGCAGATCCAATTCATGCCATCCATGGCCTGCCCAAGAATAGCTTCGCCAAGCAATTCTGCTACCAGCGCCATGCCGTAGCCCTTGGGGCCGGCCATGGGCAAAATTGCACCGCCGTTGAAATAGTCATCTGGATCGGTGGTGGGTTGGCCCTGGGCATCGATGCACAGGCCCTCAGCCAGAGGGCGGCCGGACATCTTGGCCGCATAAATCTTGCCCCCAGCGGCCATGCCGGTAGCGAAATCGATCACCACCGGACCGCGATCGCCGGCCGGAATGGCAAAGGCAAACGGATTGGTCGGCAGAAAGGCACGCGCACCACCGTAAGGTGCCACCTGAGGCCAGTCCTTGCGTGAGCCGCCGCCAAACATGATGGTCAGGCAGCCGGCTTCGGCCCCGCGCTGGGCAAAAGCGCCTATGCGGCCGGTGTGGTCGACATTGGCCACACCAACGGCGGCTATGCCTTCGCTACTCACCCGGGCCAGCAGACGGTCGGTGGCCATGCGAAACGCCGGCATTCCCAGGCCGTTTCCGCCATCGACCATTTCGCCCCCCCCTTCGGCAATGACCAGTTGAGGCACTGCCGAAGGCTTGTACCTGCCAGCCGCTGCTCGTTCAGCGTACCAGTCGAGCCGGAAAATGCCATGCGAATAGACGCCGCAGAGATCAGCTTCCACGAGGTGTTCAGCTATTTCCGCAGCAATCAGTGGCTGGCAGCCCAAGGCTGACATCACGCCAGTGCCAAAGCGGATCAGAGGGGCGGCGCCAAAACGTGGGTCTTGTTCCGAGTCCGCATTATTCATGATGGCCTGAGTCTCGTATGGCAGGTATCAACTGATCACGCGCAATATGGCAACGAATGCCATGGCCACTGGCTGACAACTGCCATGGGGGCGCGTTGGTCTCACAAATCGCACCCACTTTTTTGGGACAGCGCCGCTGGAACGCACAGCCTTCAGCAGGTGGCGCCAGTTCAACAATGTCGTCTGCCAGAAGAATCGGGCTCATGTCAGGCACGGGTTCAAGCACAGCACCCAGCAAAACCTCGGTATAGGGGTGGAATGGCGCGGCATAAACCTCGGCGGCAGGGCCAATCTCGCAAAGCCGCCCCTGGTAGAGCACCGCAACACTGTCGGCCAAAACACGAACCACAGCCAAGTCGTGCGAGACGAACAAATAGGTCGTGCCTTTGTCGCGCTTGAGATCATTTAGCAGATCCAAAACCGCAGCCTGCACCGAGACGTCCAGCGCCGAAGTTACCTCATCGCACAACACAATGTCGGGCTCAGCGGCAAAAGCCCGTGCAATCGCCACACGCTGTTTTTCTCCGCCAGACATCTGGCTGGGCAGGCGGTCCAAGTAGTGGGCGCCCATACGTACGCGCTCAAGCAAGTGGATACTGCGCTGGTGCAATGCTTCGCCACTCAGACCGAAATACAGACGCAAAGGCTGCGCCAGTATCTGCGCCACAGTATGTCTCGGGTTCAAACTGTCGTCCGGATTCTGGAAGATCAGCTGAACCCGGCGCAAATGGTCGGAAGGACGCTGGTCCACATGGGGCGCCAAGGACTGGTCTGCGCCGAGGCTCATTCGGCCAGCGATTGGAGGGTTCAGGCCCGCCAGGGCTTTGAGAATACTGGACTTACCGCTGCCTGACTCACCCACCAATCCCATGGTTTGGCCAGCACCCACGCTGAATGTGATGTCTGCCACGGTATGAGGCACATCAGGACGACGCCCAAGAAGTTGCTGCATCACATTGGGCTGCGCGTAGCTTATGGCCACTTCAGTGAGGCTCAGGGCAGCGGCCGCGCCGGCCCCCACTTGAAGTGCAGTGGCCCGGGCAGGCCGGGTCAAGGCCATTTCGCCAGAGCGGTCATGAAAAAGGCAACGTGTGACGGTGCCGTCAGGCAGGAACTGCAGGGCCGGACGACCACTTTGGCAGTTTGGTTGGGCCAACGCACAACGCTCAACAAAAGAGCAACCATCGCCCACATCGCCGGGCAAGGGCTGGCGCCCTGGCAAAGCTTCAGGCAGGCTGGTCTGGGACAGCCTGGGTATCGAGTTTAGAAGGCCCCTGGCATAGGGATGCGCGGGGGCAAGCAACACCTGTCGCGCCGTGCCCGCCAACACCATCTCGCCGGCATAAAGCACGACAACACGATCACATACCCTTGCGATGGCACCAAGATCATGGCTGACATAAACCATGGCCGTACCAGTATCGCGGTTGATATCGCGCAACAAGGCCAGAATATGAGCCTGGGTGGTGACATCCAGCCCAGTGGTCGGTTCGTCTAACAAGAGCACATCGGGCTCGCCCGCGAGTGCCATGGCGATAGCGACACGTTGCTGCTGGCCGCCTGATAGTTCATGCGGGTAGCGCGATGCCATGGCTTGCGGATCGGGCATTCGCACCTGGCGCAGTAAAGCCATCACGCGGCGCTCATGTTCGGCTGGCGGCAAGGCACTGTGCAGCACCACCGCCTCCAAGAGCTGGCTTCCAATGCGCAGGGTCGGTGTGAGCGATTGGCCAGCGTTCTGTGGCACAAGCGCCACCTTGCCACCCCGGATCGACTCCAAGGCAGAACGCGACAAGCCAAACATGTCGTGTGTTCCAAAATGAACACTGCCGCCGGTCACCTGCAAGCCAGCTTTTAAATAGCCCATAGCGGCAAGTGCTAGCGTGCTCTTGCCTGAGCCGCTCTCACCCACCAAGCCCACAGTTTCACCACGCTGAATCTGGAGGTCGATGTTTCTCAGCACAGGTAACAGCTGACCCGCCCGGCTGATAAAGCCAATGCTGAGGTCACGAAAGGACAGCACGGTCTCCTTGTCCATATCAGATTGGCGCCTTTTGTGCCCTGTCGACACCCAGGGTCTTGGCGAGGGCATCGGCCGTCAGGTTGATGCCGATGATCAGTGAGCTCAAAGCGGCAATGGGGAACAGACCCGACCATGGCGCAATCGCCAGGAAGGTTCGCGAATCGGCCACCATAAGACCCCAATCGGGCGTTGGCGGAGACACACCAAATCCCAAAAACGAAAGGGAACTGAAGGCCAAGAGCATCCAGGACCAACGCATAGCACCCTCAACCAACAGCGCGTCCAGGACGTTGGGCAACAACTCGCGGCCGATGGTGGCAAGTCTGCCGTGGCCGCGGGCTCGTGCGGCCAGCACGAAGTCGCGCGCCACCACGTTATGGGCCGCTGCCCGTGCAATTCGAATAACCGGGATACCGTAAAAAAAAGCCAGGGTTGGAATCAACACTCCCAAGCCGGTACCGAAAGTGGCAATCATCAGCAGCATCTTGAGAATCCAGGGCAGGGCCAAAAATGCATCCACCAGCCTCATCAACACATCGTCCAACTTACCGCCAACAAGCCCCAGATAGATGCCGACAAAACCGCCCCAAACGACCGCCAACGGTGTAGCAATCAGCGTCACCAAGATGGCCTCTCGGCCGCCAAGCAGGGTCCGCGTGAACACATCACGCCCCAAATGATCTGTACCCCACCAGTGGACGGCATCTGGAGGGCTCAGAATCAATAAGGAGCTGATTGCCTTGTAGTCAAAGGGCACAAGCCAAGGACTGCTCACAGCGATAAAAAGATGGATCAAAACAATAGCCAAACCAATGGCGCCGGAAGGCCTCGAAGCCATCGCGCGCAGGGCCTGTCCCAAACGCAGTATCCACGTTGAGTTCTGCGCATTTCCAGAGGCGATGCTGCTGGTCATGACTGCCTTCTGGCCGCAGTTCGCAGCCGTGGGTTGGCCACCAGGGTCAACAGGTCGGCCAATAAATTCACCAACACATACACCGCGGCAACAATCAAGGCAATGGCTTGCACCAGGGCCAGATCTCGGTCCGAAATGGCCGAGATCATCAAGCGCCCCAAGCCTGGGTAGTTGAAAACCATCTCAATCACGACCACCCCGCCCAGAAGCCAAGCCACCGTCAAGGCCACCACATTGATGGCCGGGAGTAAGGCGTTGGGCAAAACGTGACGCCAGACCATGGTGCGATAGGGCACGCCTTTGAGGGTGGCCATGCGGACGTAATCGCTGTCGAGCACCTCAATCATGCTCGAGCGAATGGTACGCAGGATATGTGCGGTCATCACCATGGCCAGCGCAGCCACAGGCAAGACGATCGCAGGGAAAAATTGGTGCAAAGGGGCGCTGGGGGGCGTAAGGACAATGCCAGGCAACCAGCCCAGCCAGCCACTGAAGACAAGTATCAGCAGGGTGGCTGACACAAATTCGGGGATTGTCATAGCACCGATGGCCAATCCTGACAGCCCCAGATCGAGCCACTTATCTCGCTGCAAAGCAGCCAGAATCCCAGCAAGAAAAGCCAGCGGTAAACCCACAGCCAGGGACGTAATGCCTAGCAGTAAAGAATTTTTTAGCCTGTCGGCTACCAGTTCGCTGATGCGTTTAGTGCTGTGAGCAGAAAAGCCAAGATCCCCCGTCAGCGCCGCACCGGCCCAATCGAGGTAGCGCAGTGTTGCCGAACGATCTAGACCAAGCTCTTGGCGACAATTGGCTAAACGCTGGCCCTGGGCATCTTGCTTAAGCAAAGCTGTACAAGCATCACCGGGCAAAACTTCTACTGCCGTAAAAATAATCAAAGAAACCAGTCCGACAGTCACAGCGCCCAGCATAAGGCGCCGCAGAATCATCCGTAACATCCATCAGGCCTCTAAAATGTGAAGCCGTTGCGCTGCCCTTAGGACCAAAGCGCAGCGGCTTCTACTCGGCTCTTAATCAACTTTGATTAGGTGCCAACGAATTGAAAAATTCTCAACCGCGTCAAGATTTTTCACGCGCGCCGTAGTTGCTCCCAATATGGTGGCATGAAACCCGACCAAAGTACCACTGTTTTCCCATAGGTACTCTTGCGCTTGCTGATACTTGGCTTTACGCCTGTCGAAGTTGACTTCTTTGCGAGCGTCATCAAGGACAGCGTCGAATTTGGGGTCTTTGAAGAAACTTTCGTTCCACCTCGCTCCCCCACGGTAAATCTCATTGAGCATCCCGTCGGCGGGACGCTGATTCCAGCGCGTCATAGACACCGGGGCCTTCATCCACACCTTGTCGAAATAGCCATCTGAAGGAACCGCGACGATTTTGACGCGAAAACCTGCAGGGGCCACTTGCTGTTGAAATACCTCAGCCATGGCAGGCCAAACGTCTTGAAGCGTGCTGACAGGCAATTCCAGGTCCATGCCGTTAGGGAAGCCAGCCTCCGCGAGCAGGGCTTTTGCCTTGGCGATGTCTTGATTACAGGTCCCATTCCAGCGATATTGATCCGTAGGCCCGACCGGGGTATCACAACTGATGCTTCCGAGGCCGCTGCCCGCCAAATCAAGCATTGCCTTGCGATTCACCGCAAGGCGGACGGCGCGACGCACGCGCGCATCATCCCAGGGCTTCATGTCGGTGCGAAAAACAATACCACGCCAGTTTCCTGTAGGCACGCTTTGGAAAGCAAATCCACCCGACC
>JBIKHR010000256.1:0-4436 GCA_044362035.1 Polaromonas sp.
CTGCCATTCAGGGTCAGGTCCTCTCGGGTGACCGCACCGACGTGCTGCTGCTCGACGTCACGCCTTTGTCGCTGGGCATCGAGACCATGGGCGGCGTGATGACCAAGATGATCAAGAAGAACACGACAATCCCGACCAAGTTCGCACAAACCTTCTCCACCGCCGAAGACAACCAGCCGGCCGTGACCATCAAGGTGTTCCAGGGCGAGCGCGAGATCGCCTCCGGCAACAAGGGCCTGGGTGAGTTCAACCTCGAAGGCATTCCACCGTCTGCACGCGGCACGCCGCAAATTGAAGTGTCTTTCGACATCGACGCCAACGGCATCCTGCACGTGGGCGCCAAGGACAAAGGCACCGGCAAGGAAAACAAGATCACCATCAAGGCCAACTCCGGTCTGAGCGAAGCCGAGATCCAGCAAATGGTCAAGGACGCCGAACTCAATGCCGTGGCCGACAAGGAAAAAGTCGAGTTCGTGCAGGCCAAGAACAACGCTGAAGCCATGGTGCACAGCGTGCGCAAATCGCTGGGCGAGTACGGCGACAAGCTCGATGCCGGCGAAAAAGAAAAGATCGAGAAAGCTATTGCCGACATGGAAGAAGCCCTCAAAGGCGAAGACAAGGCCGCCATCGAAGCGAAGAACACCGCCCTGATGGAAGCCAGCCAGAAGCTCGGCGAAAAAATGTACGCTGACATGCAGGCCAACCAGGCCGAGCAAGCTGCAGCCGCCGGCCCTGGCGGTGCTGCAGGCAATGACGCCGCTGCCAAGGCGGCCGACGATAATGTTGTCGACGCTGAAGTCAAGGAAGTCAAAAAGGCTTAAGACTTTTCTTCGGGCTCACGCCCGTCGCCCCAAAGCGGAATCAAGGGCTGAGCCCTGATTCCGCTTTCCTGCATCCGGCTTACCGGAATAACTTTCACTGACGACGCAGTTCCATGGCCAAAAAAGATTATTACGACACGCTCGGTGTGCCCAAAAACGCCAGCGAAGAAGACATCAAAAAAGCCTATCGCAAGTTGGCGATGAAGCACCACCCGGACCGCAACCAGGGTGACGGCTCCAAGGCTTCTGAAGAAAAATTCAAGGAAGCCAAAGAAGCCTACGAGATGCTGTCAGACGCTAGCAAGCGCGCTGCCTATGACCAGTACGGCCACGCCGGCGTGGACCCGAACATGCGCGGCGGCGGTGCTGGTGGCGGTGGTGAAGGATTTGGCGGCTTTGCAGAGGCCTTTGGCGATATTTTTGGCGACGTCTTCAACAACGCCAATGGCCGCGGTCAACAGCGCGGCGGCCGGCAGGTTTACCGCGGCGGTGATCTGAGCTACGCCATGGAAGTCACGCTTGAAGAAGCGGCTGCCGGCAAAGACGCGCAGATCCGCATTCCCAGCTGGGACGACTGCGGTATCTGCCACGGCACCGGCGCCAAGCCCGGAACCAAGGTAGCGACCTGTACCACCTGCCACGGCCACGGCGTGGTTCAAATGCGCCAGGGCTTTTTCAGCGTGCAGCAAAACTGCCCGCAGTGCAAAGGCACCGGCAAACTGATTCCCGAGCCTTGCGTGGCCTGCCACGGCGTGGGCAAGACCAAGACCAACAAGACCCTGGAAGTCAAGATTCCGGGCGGCATCGACGACGGTATGCGCATCCGCTCCACCGGCAACGGCGAGCCGGGCACCAACGGCGGTCCGCCGGGTGATCTGTACATCGAAATCCGCATCAAGAAGCACGAGATTTTCGAGCGCGAAGGCGACGACCTGCATTGCGTGGTGCCCATCAGCTTTCCACGCGCGGCACTCGGCGGCGAGATCGAGGTGCCCACGCTCTCCGGCAAGGCGGCCATCGACATTCCTGAAGGCACTCAAGCGGGCAAGCAGTTTCGTTTGCGTGGCAAGGGCATCAAGGGCGTGCGCTCCAGCTACCCCGGCGACCTGTACTGCCACATCGCAGTCGAGACGCCGGTCAAGCTGACCGAGCACCAGCGCAAGCTGTTGAAGGACTTTGAGGAGTCCCTGAAAAAAGGCGGCGCCAAGCACTCGCCCACTGAAGAAGGCTGGACAGACAAGCTGAAGAATTTCTTCAGCGCCTGATAACCCGAAAGCACGGACTCACCCATGAAAACCAAAGCCGCAGTCGCCTGGAAAGCAGGCCAGCCCCTCACCATCGAAACCGTGGACCTCGAAGGACCGAAATTCGGCGAAGTGCTCATCGAGATCAAGGCGACCGGCATTTGTCACACCGACTACTACACACTCTCGGGCGCGGACCCGGAGGGCATCTTTCCCGCCATCCTGGGGCATGAAGGTGCTGGCATTGTGGTGGACGTCGGACCCGGCGTGATCAGCTTGCAAAAAGGCGACCACGTCATCCCGCTTTACACCCCCGAATGCCGCCAGTGCAAGTTCTGCCTCTCGCGCAAAACCAATCTGTGCCAGCTCATTCGTGGCACACAGGGCAAGGGGCTGATGCCCGATGCCACCAGCCGCTTCAGCCTGAACGGCGAACCCATCTTTCACTACATGGGCACTTCGACCTTCAGCAACTACACCGTGGCTCCCGAAATTTCGCTGGCGAAGATCCGCAAAGACGCCCCTTTTGACAAGGTCTGCTACATAGGCTGCGGCGTGACCACCGGCATCGGCGCGGTGCTGTTCACAGCCAAGGTCGAAGCAGGCGCCAACGTGGTGGTGTTCGGGCTGGGCGGCATTGGCCTGAACGTGATCCAGGGCGCCAGGATGGTGGGCGCCGACAAGATCATCGGCGTGGACATCAACCCGGCCCGTCAGGCCATGGCGCGCCAATTCGGCATGACGCATTTCATCAACCCGAAAGAAACGGACAACGTGGTTGATGCCATTGTGCAAATCACCGATGGCGGCGCCGACTACAGTTTCGAATGCATCGGGAACACCCAGGTGATGCGCCAGGCGCTGGAGTGCACGCACAAAGGCTGGGGTCGCAGCATCATCATCGGTGTGGCCGAAGCCGGCGCCGAGATCAGCACCCGGCCGTTCCAGCTGGTGACCGGCCGCAAGTGGGAAGGTTCAGCCTTTGGTGGCGCGCGCGGACGCACTGACGTGCCCAAAATCGTCGACTGGTACATGGAAGGCAAGATCAACATCGACGATCTAATCACGCACACCATGCCGCTAGAAGACATCAACAAGGGCTTTGACCTGATGAAACGCGGCGAGTCAATTCGCGGCGTGGTGCTTTACTGAGCCTGGTGCGCCCGGCTCAAGCACCGATGCGCGCGCGTGCCTGCTGGTATTCGCGCTGAAACTGCGCCACCAAGTCGGCCGTGCTTTGCACCTTGACGATGGCGCCAATACCTTGGCCGCAGCCCCAGATATCCTTCCAGGCTTTTGTCGCATCGCCGCCGAAATTCATCCGGCTCGGGTCGCTTTCAGGCAGCTTGTCCGGGTCCATGCCGGCGGCACGAATCGACGGCGCCAGGTAGTTGCCGTGTACGCCGGTGAACAGGTTGCTGTAGACAATGTCATCTGAATTGCTGTCCACGATGGCTTGCTTGTAAGCCTCGCTGGCGCGGGCTTCTTGCGTGGCAATGAAGGCCGAGCCGATGTAGGCAAAGTCAGCCCCCATGGCCTGCGCAGCCAGTACGGCACCGCCGCTGGCAATCGAACCAGAGAGCGCCACCGGGCCGTCAAACCACTGGCGGATTTCCTGAATCAAGGCAAACGGGCTTTTGACGCCCGCATGCCCGCCCGCACCTGCAGCCACAGCGATCAGGCCGTCTGCGCCCTTTTCAATGGCCTTGCGCGCATGCTTGTTGTTGATGACGTCATGCAGCACCACGCCGCCGTGGCTGTGCGCTGCGGCATTGATGTCTTCGCGGGCGCCCAGAGAGCTGATGTAGATCGGCACTTTGTACTTCACGCACACGGCCATGTCGTGTTCGAGCCGGTCGTTGGACTTGTGCACGATCTGGTTGATGGCAAAAGGCGCTGCCGGGCGCTCCGGGTGCGCGCGGTCATGCGCGGCCAGTGCTTCGGTGATCTCGGCCAGCCATTCGTCGAGTTGCGAAGCCGGCCGCGCATTGAGCGCCGGCATCGAACCCACCACGCCGGCGATGCACTGTGCAATGACCAACTGCGGGTTGCTGATGATGAACAGCGGCGAGCCGATGATGGGCAAAGGCAGGCGGGCCAGTGCGCCTGGTAGTCGGGTCATGGTGTGCCTGCCGCGGGGGCTGAAAAAAACTTAGAAAGTACCTGGAAAGAACCTAGGAAGAACTCAGAACGAATCGAGCGCCAGCGCGTTGACGCTGTCTGCGCCTTCGACGATGCTGTCGCGGATGCCCGGGGCCTTGGTCAGCAGGTGGTCGGCATAAAAGCGGGCTGTGGTGATCTTGGCGTGCATGAAGTCTGCGCCAAAGTCACCGGCATCACCGCTGGCCAGCGCCTGCTCGGCCACCAGTAA
>JBIKHR010000257.1:0-4426 GCA_044362035.1 Polaromonas sp.
CCTGCTGGCCCGTGACGACCCCCACCCGGCGCTGTTTGACGCCTACGCCGTCACCGTTGAGCTGCTGGCCAGCCAGAACATCGACACCCTGGCGGTGGCGCTGCGCGCTTTCGAGCTGCGGCTCTTGCGCGACATCGGGCTGCTGCCCACGCTGGACGCGCAAACCGCCACCTTGCTGCCGCTCGAGCCTGAGATCGCTTACGTGCTGGTGCCCGAAGCCGGGCTGCGTGAAGCGCATGACGACGATCGGACCAGCTTGTCTGGCGCGCAATGGTTGGGCTTGCAGCAGGCGCTGGCCGACGGAGCTACTTTTTCAGACACCGTGCAAGCCTGCATGAGCAGTATTTCAGAGCTCAAGCCGCAGCTGCGCGCCTTGCTGCACTACCATTGCGGTGTGAAGGTGCTCAAGACCCGGCAACTGATGATCGATCTGCAGGCCCTTTGATTTTTCACCCAGATGATGTATGGCCACTGAACAAAATCTTCCCCTGATCCCCTCGCTGCCCGAGCTGGCTGACGCGGTGGCGAGCGAGCGGCCCTCGGTGCGCTCGACAGCTGACGCCATCTTGCCGGCGGCTGAACTCGCGGCGATCCTCGGGCAGACGACCGGCCGCACGGCCTTGTCAGTCAACGTCAACAAGGTGGCCTTGCTGCGCAACACGCGCCAGTTGGGCATTCCGAGCGTGCTGCGCGCCGCGCACCTGTGCCTGCTGGCCGGTGCCCGCGGCATCACCGTGCACCCGCGCCCCGACGAGCGCCACATCAAGCGCCACGACGTCTACGAGCTGGCCGCCATGATGACCGACTGGCCGGGCCGCGAATTCAACATCGAGGGCAACCCCTTTCACAACCTGATGGAGTTTGTGCGCGAGCTCAAACCTGACCAGGCCACGCTGGTGCCCGACAGCGCCGACCAGTCCACCAGCGACCACGGCTGGTCCTTGCCGGCCGACGCCGCGCGGCTTCGCCCCATCATTGACGAATGCCACGCGCTGGGCGTGCGCGTGAGCCTGTTCATGGACCCGGTGCCCGAAAGCATGGCTGCTGTGGCAGCGCTGGGCGCTGACCGTGTGGAGCTGTACACCGAAACCTACGCCCGGGCCTGGCCCGGGCTGCACAAAAAAGAAGCCCTGCAACCCTTTGTAGACACGGCCCAGGCCGCGGCCTTGTGCGGCTTGGGCGTCAACGCCGGCCATGATTTGAACCGCGACAACCTCACCGAATTTTTGCGTGAAGTACCCGGCGTGCTTGAAGTCTCTATTGGCCATGCGCTGATTGCGGACGCACTCGAGCTGGGCTACACCGCCACCGTCAAAGATTATTTGCGCTGCATCGACGCGGCTTTTTCCGAACCCGGTGACGAATGATTTACGGCATCGGTACTGACATCTGTGATGTCCGGCGCATACGCGCCAGCCTGGAACGCCATGGCGAGCGCTTTGCCCTGAAAATTTTGAGCGAGGCCGAGTTCAAGACCTGGCAACAGCGCAGCACGCGCTGGCCCGAGCGTGGCGTTCGCTACCTCGCTACCCGCTTTTCTGCCAAAGAAGCCTTCAGCAAAGCCGTCGGTATGGGCATGCGCATGCCCATGACCTGGCGGCATTGCGAAATCGCCAAGACCGCCAGCGGCCAGCCGCACATCGTGCTGCACGGCGAGCTCAAGTCCTGGTTCGAAGCCCGGCATTTGAGCGCCCACGTGAGCGTGACCGACGAGACCGACTATGCCGCCAGCTTCGTGGTGGTCGAGCAAGCCAGCGCCGCCTAGTTTTTTCCATTACCAAGCATCTTTATGAACACCACCTCCGGCCAGCACGCCCCCCTCATCATCGACATCGCCGGCCTCACGCTGACCAAGACTGACCGCCAACGCCTCAAGCATCCGCTGACCGGCGGCCTGATCCTGTTTGCCCGCAACTGGGAAAATCGCGCCCAACTCAGCGCCCTGTGCGCGGACATCAAAAAAGTGCGCAAAGACCTGTTGATTTGTGTGGACCACGAGGGTGGCCGTGTGCAGCGTTTCAAAACCGATGGCTTCACGCACCTGCCGCCCATGCGCGCGCTGGGTCAGATGTGGCTGCAAGACGGTCAGAGCGGCGAAGGTGCCGGCGCCATGGCGGCCACCAATGCCGCCACCGCCTGCGGCTACGTGCTGGGCGCCGAGTTGCGTGCCTGCGGTGTGGACTTCAGCTTCACGCCGGTGCTGGACCTGGACTGGGGCGAGAGTGGCGTCATCGGCGACCGCGCCTTCAGCCGCGACCCGCGGCTGGTCGCCTTGCTGGCCAAGAGTCTGATGCATGGGCTGCTACAAGCCGGCATGGCCAACTGCGGCAAGCACTTCCCCGGCCACGGATTCGTCAAGGCTGACTCGCACACCGACATCCCGGTGGACCGCCGCAGCCTCAAAGCCATATTGGCCGACGATGCTGCCCCTTACGACTGGCTCAACACCACGCTCACCAGCGTCATGCCCGCGCACGTGATTTACCCCAAGGTGGACGCGCGCCCGGCTGGCTTTTCAGAAAAATGGCTGAGCTATATCCTGCGCGGCCAGCTCGGTTTTGGCGGCGCTGTCTTCAGCGATGACTTGAGCATGGCCGGCGCGCGGCTGCTCGACGGCAAGCAAGTCAGCTACACCGAAGCGGCCGTGGCCGCACTCAATGCCGGCTGCGACATGGTGCTGTTGTGCAACCAGAGTTTGGACGGCGGCGCGGCCGTGGACGAACTGCTCGAAGGCATGACCCGCGCCCAGGTCAAAGGCCAGTGGGAGCCGCTGGAGTCCAGCGAAGAGCGCCGCCTGGCCCTGCTGCCCACCAAGCCCGCCGTGGCTTGGGACGATTTGATGCTCGAGCCGGCTTACATGCACGCGCTGGGTCTGGTGCCCTGAGCGAGCCACCTGGCCAAGCTCAGTCTGCCAGCTAACGCGGCGGTGCCAATTGCTCCCCCAAAGCCCGCCGCCACAACCAGTTAAGGCCGCGCGTAATATCAAATGCCACGGTTATCTGCACGGGTTGGGTCAAAGCCACGGCTGGGCTGTGCGCTTCGGCCACCGCAAAGCTGAAGGAATAGTTCGGCTCTTGCCCCATGCGCAGGTCGCTGATCAACAGTCGGTTAGCGCGTTTCTCTAACTTGTAAAAGCCCTTCGTGAATCCCGCTAGACGTTGCACTCCGTCTATATGTTGCAATTCAGCGGCCAATGCCTTGCCTTTTGCAAAGCGATCAAACTCAATTTGCGGCTGCGCATCGAGCAGCGAGTAAAAGCCTTCCAAGTAGTCGTCCCCGGCCACCACAACCACGCGCCACAAAACGGTGTTGAACGGCGTGGGTGTCACGAGGAGATGCTCGGCCGCGATGCCTTGCCGCGCCAGCGCGGCCCGAGCGACCTGCGTTACCTGCTGTTGCGCGGCAAAACTCCAGGCCAGATAGCCCGTGCTGAGCAGCAGACCGACGACATTGGCCACCTGACCTCGTAGCCCGCCACCGATTGCCAGCGCCCAGATCACGCCAACCAACAGCGGCAGCGTGTACAAGGGATCAATGATGAAGATGCTGCCAACGCCAAACGGGTAGTTGGAGAACGGCAGCGCCAACTGCGTGCCGTAAACGGTCATCGCGTCAAGCAGCGGATGCGTCACCAGTACCAACCAGAGCGCCAGCCACCAGCGCCGCAGCAAGTCCCATTCGCCGTGCAGTCGAGCAATCACCGCGGCCAAAGGCAGGGATAACAGCGTCAGCCAAAACAGCGCATGACTTTGTGCGCGGTGCAGCACCATATTGCGAATGGCGTCGCCTTGGTCTACGAGCACATCAAGGTCGGGCAACGTGCCCGCTACGGCGCCCCACAGCGCGGCCTTCCACACCGCCGTGCGACGGCCCATGACAGCCACCGAAACGGCGGCCCCCAGCGCTATTTGAGACAGTGAGTCCATGAACGTGGATTATCGTTAGGCGGTCGCTGGCATGCAGGGATGCGGGGTGTTCAAAAAACTCAAACTCCCGACCAATCCAGCTTGCCCACCGCATCCAGGTGCGTCAGGTAGACCCGCAGGTCAAACTCGTACTGGTGGTACTGCGGCTCCATATAGGTGCAGAGCTTGTAAAAAGCCTTGTCGTGCTCGCGTTCCTTGATGTGCGCAAGCTCGTGCACCGCAATCATCTTCAAAAACTCGGCCGGGCCTTCCTTGAACAGGCTGGCCACGCGGATTTCCCGCTTCGACTTGAGCTTGCTGCCCTGCACGCGTGAGATGGTGGTGTGCGTGCCTAGCGCGTGCGCGATCACCTGCAATTTGTTGTCAAACAGCACGCGTGAAAGCGGGTCTGAATTGCGCAAAAAACGGTTCTTCAGCTCCATCACATAGTCGTACAGCGCCTTGTCGGTGCGCACGCCATGGACCTCGGGGTATTTTTTGAGCAGCACCGCGCCGAGTTG
>JBIKHR010000258.1:0-4422 GCA_044362035.1 Polaromonas sp.
CGCCCGATCTGTTCGAGCGCGTGATTGCCGGCGCCATGGCCGACCATTGCCACAAGACCAACCCGCGCATAGCGACTGCCGACGATTACCGGGCGATGCTGGAAGCGTCGATGTGAAGTCGCATTGAAGCGCTTCAAACTTCCCGTATCAACCAGTCGGCCCCACTGCGACTGGCATCAACAATCTCTGCATTCAAGCGGTCATTCACCGCGATGCGGGCCTCTGCCTGCGCCAGGCTTTGGCCGGACGTGGCCATGTGCCTGCGGGCCAGGCGTTCGCAGGCGGTGGTCAGTGGAACGTCCAGAAACCAGCGTTCGTCAAATGCGCCGGCCACGTCCCAGCCGTGGCCCTGATGGAGCAGGTACAAACCTTCCACCAGCACCAAGGGTGTCTCCGGGCTGATCGTCAAGGCGTCTTCCACCGGGTCGTGAACGCTGTGCTCATAAGCAGGCCAGCTGACGGCGGTGTTGCGCTGGTGCAGCGCTTGCAGACGCCGTGCCAGGGCTTGCGGGTCAAAGGTCCAGGGTGCGCCGCGGCGGCGCAGCGCGGCAGCCGGGTCAGGAAACAGCGCCAGGCTGGCCCTGCTCAGATGAAAACCATCCATGCCCAAGGCCACCATACTGCCTGGCCCCGCCTGGGCGTTGACGGCCTGCGCCAAGGCTGCGGCCAAGGTGCTTTTGCCGGCACCGGGCAAGCCTGCCAGCGCGATCAGTGTTCTATGTTGCGGGCGCACGGCGGCGCGTTGCAGCAAGTCCAGCAGGTGCTGAACCGGCCGGGCGAGGTGGGGTGGCTGGGCGCTGGACATGCTGTTCAAAGCTTCAAAGCGCGTGAACCCGGTCCATGTCCGGCTTGAGCAGCCATTCGTGCAACTCGTCAGCCAACTGCTCACTGGCCTTGGCGGCGGCTTGCCAGGCTTTGATACGCGCCGCGAGGTCGTTGCCGTAGTGCGTGAAGTCACTGCGGTCGGGCAGCTTGCCGTTGGGCAGCGTTTTGACCCACTCCGGGTTGGGCGCGAGCAGCAGCATGTTGTCCAGAAAAGCGGTGGCGCCGTGCCGCCACTTCAGGCTTTTGTCGAGCCAGCCAGGCACCACGGCTTGCTGGAAATGCGGGTACAGCACCAGGCCGGCACCCTCAGCTGTACCCGTGCCTGCCTCACGCTGCGCCGCATGGGCGTAGTCCAGGTGCAGGTGGTAGTCGGTGATGCCGCCGTCCCAGTACGCGCCAGGCGGAGCGCCGGGAATGTCGTGCACGGCGCGCAGTACAAAGGGGATAGAGCAGCTGGCTTGTAGGGCCGGGTTGAAGTTCTCGCTGGTGAGCATCACTTGCCGGCTGCGGTAATCGGTGGTGGCAAAGGGCAGCGGCACACAGGCCGCACAGGGCTCACCCGATGCGGGCGCTGAAAACACCACCCTTTCAAGCCAAGTGCCCATGGACTTGCGGCTTAGCAGGTTGCTCAAAAACGCAGCGGCATAGCCCAGCGGCGTGGCGATGGGGTGTTCGTGGCCAAGCACATGGCGGCCGCGCGATGTCACGACATGCAGCCGGTACCGCGGGTGTTGCAGCACCTCATCAATGCGACCGCCGTAAAACGCCTTCAGGCTCTCGCCAAACTTCTTGCTGACAAAGTCGGCGCTGGGGCGCTTCTGGCCGGGCTGCAGTTCGTAGTGCTGGCCAATGTAGTCATGCTCCAGACGCTCAAAGGCCTGCACGGGCTCGCTCAGGCAGGCCGTGGCCATGCGCCAGGCGCCAATCGAGGCGCCCACCAGATGCACAGGCTGCGCGGATTGCGGCAGCCATTGCCCAAAAATAAAGCGGTCCAGCGGGCCAAGGATCAGCCCCTTGGGGCCGCCTGCCGCACCCGGTACCACGCCGATGTCTTGCGGCCGCAAGCCGTTTTGCTCGATGTGGCGGCGCGCGACGGGGCCGGCGTGAAGGCGAAGGGCTTTCAAGCGCAGGGTCCCGCCGTTTACTTCTTCAAGCCCTGCAGCTTGGCAAAGGCCGAGGCCATGGCGCTGCCCTGCCCTGCGGGCTCTGGCCGCTGGCTGTAGCCTTGGTTAATCCCCTGGCTGGCGTTGCGGTTCGGAGCGCGCTCGCCGCGGGCGGCGCCTTCAAACTTGTTGTCACGCGGGCCGTCGCGGCGGGCCGGCGCGGCGTCAAGTTTCATGGTCAGGCCAATGCGTTTGCGCGCCACGTCCACCTCGGTCACGCGCACCTTGACGATGTCGCCGGTCTTGACGACCTCGCGCGCGTCGGTGACGAACTTGTTGGCCAGCTGGCTCACATGCACCAGGCCGTCCTGGTGAACGCCGATGTCGATGAACGCGCCAAACGCAGCCACGTTGCTGACCGTGCCTTCGAGCGTCATGCCTTCTTTGAGGTCCTTGATGTCTTCGACGCCGTCGTTGAAGCGCGCGACCTTGAAGTCGGGGCGCGGGTCGCGGCCCGGCTTTTCCAGCTCGGCCAGGATGTCCTTGACGGTGATGACGCCGAACTTTTCGTTGGCAAAGAGCTCGGGGCGCAGCGTCTTGAGCATGTCAGCGCGGCCCATGAGTTCGGCCACCGGCTTGCCGGTGTGCAGCATGATCTGCTCGACCACCGGGTAGGTTTCGGGGTGCACGCCGGTGCGGTCCAGCGGGTTGCTGCTGGCATTCAAACGCAAAAAGCCGGCGCTTTGCTCAAAGGTCTTGGCGCCCAGACCGGTCACTTTGAGCAAGTCGGCGCGGCTGCCAAAGGCGCCGTTGGCGTCACGCCAGCGCACGACTGATTTGGCCACCGTCTGGCTCAGGCCCGAGACGCGGGCCAGCAGCGGCACGCTGGCGGTATTGAGGTCCACGCCCACGCTGTTGACGCAATCCTCGACCACGGTGTCCAGGCTGCGCGCCAGCTCGCTTTGGTTCACATCATGCTGGTACTGGCCCACACCGATGGACTTGGGGTCGATCTTCACCAGCTCGGCCAACGGGTCTTGCAGGCGCCGCGCAATGCTGGCCGCGCCGCGCAGGCTGACGTCCACGTCGGGCATTTCCTGCGAGGCAAATTCACTGGCCGAATACACCGACGCACCCGCCTCGCTGACCACCACCTTGTCAATCGGCCAGGCAGTGCCGGTAGCTTCCGCGTGTTTGTTGATGAGCTTGATCAGGTCCGCGGCCAGCTTGTCGGTCTCGCGGCTGGCAGTGCCGTTGCCGATGGCAATCAAATTGACGCCGTGCTTTTCACTGAGCTTGGCCAGTGTGTGCAGCGAGCCGTCCCAGTCTTTGCGGGGCTCGTGCGGGAACACAGTGGCCGTCTCGACCAGCTTGCCCGTGGCATCGACCACGGCGACCTTGACGCCGGTGCGGATGCCCGGGTCCAGACCCATCACCACGCGCGGGCCGGCCGGCGCGGCCAGCAACAGGTCGCGCAGGTTGTCGGCAAACACCTTGATGGCGACTTTTTCGGCCTCTTCGCGCAGCCGCGTGAACAGGTCGCGCTCCAACGACAAGCTCAGCTTGACGCGCCAGGTCCAGGCCACGCATTTACGCAGCAAGTCATCACCAGCCCGCGCCTTGTGACTCCAGCCCAGGTGAATCGCTATCTTGCCTTCGGCCAGCGAAACCACCGGGCCCTTGACCGTGGCACCGGCAAGTTCAGGCGGCTCGGGCAAAACAAGCTTGGCGTCCAGAATCTCCAGCGCGCGGCCGCGAAACACCGCCAGCGCCCGGTGCGAAGGCACACGTCCGATCGGCTCGTCGTAGTCAAAGTAGTCGCGGAACTTGGCGTGGTCAGGGTTGTTTTCGTCCTTGCCGGCGACCAGCTTAGAGGTCAGCAGGCCTTCGCTCCACAGCCAGGCGCGCAGCGACTGCACCAGGGGCGCATCTTCAGCCCAGCGCTCGCTCAAAATATCACGCACGCCATCGAGTACGGCTTGAACGGTGCTGAAGTCGTCACCGCTTTCGTTTTTCTCGGTCTTCACATAGGCCGCAGCGGCGTCAGCAGGCACCAGCGCAGGGTCGGCAAACAGCGCATCGGCCAGCGGCTCAATGCCGTTTTCACGCGCAATCTGCCCCTTGGTTCGGCGCCGCGGCTTGTAGGGCAGGTACAGGTCTTCGAGGTCTTGCTTGGTGGCGGCCGCGTCAATGGCGGCTCGCAACTCGGGCGTGAGCTTGCCCTGCTCTTCAATGCTTTTAATCACCGTGTCGCGGCGGTCTTCAAGTTCGCGCAGGTAGCCCAGCCGGTATTCGAGTTCGCGCAGCTGTATGTCGTCCAGCCCGCCGGTGACTTCCTTGCGATAGCGGGCAATAAATGGAACGGTGGCACCGCCGTCCAGCAGTTCAACCGCGGTGCGCACTTGCTGCTCGCTGACTTTGATTTCTGCGGCGATTTGCCGGATGATTTTTTGCATGAATGGAGGATGGGCCAGAAGTCCGGCCGCGGCCGAAA